>CAIWUD010000202.1 GCA_903915775.1 uncultured Chloroflexota bacterium
AAAGCAGAGGAGATCAGGACGCGACTCGATCGTGCGCTGATCGCGTGGGCCACCGGTGAGGCCAAAGCGCGGCCCACCCCGTGCAGGCGTGGGGTCACCTGGATCGTAGTGGTAGCGTGAAGGTGAACCAGAGCTTGGTGAGGTTGTGCTGAGCAGGCCACCATCCTGAAGGAAGAGGCGGCGATGAGTTGCGGGGGGCGGCCAGTAGCCCATGGTGTGCCACTCGTGAGCACCCATGAGGGCTAGGCGCACTGCCTGACGCTGGAGCAACTCCCGTTGACCCTTGAGTTGGGCATCAAACCACCAAAGCCCCTCACGCACCGCATCAACGAACAGACCAGGCTCACTATGGTGGCGCGGGAGAATCGTCAGGCAGGGGGTCCGCTTGGCGGCGAGCAGGTCGGTATAGTCGGCCAGTTGCTGAAGGAGGAAGATATCGTACCAACCGGCCACAAGGTGCACCGCGGCGTTCACCCGAGGGATCCCACGGTGTTGATCGATCTGGCGCCAGTAGGGCTGTTCCGAGCTCGTTTCGGTGAGCAGGCGCTGGAAGAAGGGGGATTGGGCACCAGTTGCACCACGATCAGCGGCGGCAAAGGGGCTAGAGGCCATCAGCTTGCGCAGGTGAGCCTCGCGGAGGGGTGAGAGGATGGTGCGCAAGGCGGTGGCACTGAGATCGCCACCGGGATTGTGGCTAGCCTGGATCATGCTCACCCAGCGCAGACTGCCTTCATAGGCAAAAGCACCGCCTGGGTAGAAGGCCTGGGAGAAGCGTGCGGTCGTCGTAACGGGAACGAGGGCTTTGAGGAAGGGCGGTGCATCAGCGGCAACAGCCCACTGGGTGTAGCCCATGTAGCTCGGACCCCACATGCCTAGGTTGCCATCGAACCAGGGTTGTGCAGCGATCCAGTCGAGGGTAGCACGCCCATCGCTCGCTTCGTGGACGAAGGGCTCAAAGTGACCCTCGGAACGAAAGCGCCCACGCACACTCTGGACGAGTACATGGTAACCACGCTCGGCAAAGAGTCTGACACCACTCGTACTCAGCGGCCCAAGGAGGCGCGTCTCCGACGGCCGTCCGTAGGGCGTGCGGATCAGGATGGTCGGAAAGGGGCCATCGGCTTGCGGCGCCACATGATCGGCGTAGAGCGTCACCCCGTCGGGCATGGGGATCGGCACATTGGCACGAAGCTGGACAGGGTAGGTAGGGGGGGAAAGATCCAGGAGACGTGCGAGGAGGTGCCGCTGCGTGCGGATCGGCGAACGCTGATTGGTATCGCGTATTACACGGTGCGTCATAGCAAAAGTATACCAGGCTTGCATGGCCACTGTCAAGATGACGCGATGCGTTACACAGGCTATCTGCTATAATCCAGGCTACAGTACTAGCCATAAGGCATGCTTCAGTTTCGGCTGCGCCGGCTTGACACGCTGACGGCACCAGGGCTGGGTTGGTTGTTTTTGTGGAGGGCTTAGCCCTCCACACCACCCGGAAGCGTGTCAAGCTGGTTTGAACCATGCCTAACAAGCGGTTATCCTACCCCTACCTGCCACACGGAGCAGTTCATGATCGCACTTTTGCGGGGTATTCTGGTTCAGATCGGTGCAGACCACCTGGTAATCGAGACGGGCGGTGTAGGTTTTCTCGTCTACGTACCCCGTTCGCTCATACGCAGTGCCGGTGCGCCAGGCGATACCCTCTTACTCTACACAACCCTCATCGTCCGTGAGGATGCGCTGAGCCTCTACGGCTTCAGCGATCTGGAGCAGCGCGAGCTCTTTGAGCGCCTGCTCTCAGTTTCGGGGGTGGGGCCGCGCGTCGCGTTGAGTATGCTCTCGGGCGGCACCCCGGCCGAGATTAGCCATGCAATTGTGCAGGGAGATACGACGCGCCTGGCGCGCACACCGGGGGTGGGCAAGAAGACCGCAGAACGGCTTGTCCTCGAATTGAAGGGGAAGCTGAACGCGACTGGTCTACCGCCAGAAACAGCCGGTAGCTCAACCCACCTGGCACTCAACCGGGAGTTGGCAGATCTGCTGGGTAGCCTAGGCTACAGCAACGCCGAGGCGGCAGCAGCGATTGCAGCCCTCCCCAGTGATGCCCCTCCTGAACTGGAGGAGCGGTTACGTTTAGCACTACGCTTCTTCGGCAGTGCCTAAGATCATGGGTTAAGATCGACGATCCTGGCGCTAGCCCCATAAATGACACGCTCAGCCACATTTGTCGCCCGATCAGCAATGCGCTCAATATAGTGAGCAACAGCGAGCAGATCGGCTACACGGGCAGGATGGCTGTGGCCAGCTAGGCTGGCATTGAGCTGCTGGCGCAGATCGCGGTAGCGCAGATCAAGGGCTACCTCTTCGGCAGCCAGAGCCTGGGCCTGCTCAACACTACCAGTCGTCAGGCTTTCGATGGCGTGGGTGAGCATGGTTTGGGCGGCAGCAGCTAGGGCAAGCAGTTCGTCTGGAGGGGCGAGCGGCGGGCTCTGCTGCGCACCAATGAGCAGACGGGCGATCGCCTTCGCATAGTCGCCGATCCGCTCCAGTTCAGCACCGGCACTAATCGCCGTAATAATCACCCGGAGATCACGAGCCACTGGCTGTTGACGGGCAATCAAGAGAATAGCGTGCTCTTCAACTCGATGCTGAGCAACATTGACCACATGGTCGTTCTCGGCGACCTGTGCAGCCAGGGTCAGATCGTTACGCTTCAGGGCATCGATGGTACGCTCGTTTGCATCAAGCACCAGGAGGCCGAGATCATGCAGCTGTCGGCGTAGATCAGCGAGCTCACGATCAAAATGTTCACGTCCACTCATGGGTGTGCCTCGTCACGGATGGTTCAATGTCGGCTGCGCCTACCTTACGGTCTGGCGGTACTAAAGCTAGGTTGGGGGTTTTGTGGAGAGCCATGCCCTCCACACCTCCCAAGGGCTGGGTTACCTGGTTAGCAGAGGGCCATGCCCTCCACACCTCCCGTAGTTGAGAACCCTGTCTCAGTTCCAGGGCAGGGCGGCCCGGGTTTGCCAGTAGCGCTCGGCTGGTTCGGCGAGTAGGGCCAGAGTCTGGGCCGCCTGCTCATCCCAGGAGACCATAAGCACAGCCAGGTTGGCGTGTAGTTGCGCAACGGTTGCTGCACCACTGAGTACGACCCCGCTCCAGGGCTGAGCGAGGGCCGCAGCTAGTGCCAGCGCATCGAGGCTACAGCCGAGACGTGCAGCCTCACGCATGAGCAGTACGCGCTGTTCAGCAAAGGTCGGCTCAAGATTGCGCGGCGTCAGTCGGCCATTGGCTACTGCCTCTTTGACAACCACCCCCATACCAGCGGCATGGGCCTCAGCCAGCGCGCTGCCCGCCGAGGGTTCGAGCAGATTCCAGGTAGCCTGAACGACATCAAAGAGGCGACGGCCTTCCAACCGGATCGGTATTGCACGGCTGATGGTAGCAGCTTGGCGCGCACCAGAGACCGAAAGCCCAATCGCAACCCCACCAGCCTTGATCCGTGCAAGCTCAGCTAGGACTTCGGGCCGTTCGAGTACCCCGCTCTCAAGCGTTGCCGAGTGGATCTGGTAGAGGCCCAGGTAGGTACCAAGCTCGGCCTGACTCTCAACCCACTGGCTACGCAACCGCTCCAGGCTGTGCTCCTTCACCTCATGCACCGCGGCATCAGGGAGCCAACCAGCGGTGTAGGTGTAGCCCCACTTCGACCCAACCGTCAGCGCCTTGCGATCATGGGCACGTGCACGCAGCCACGAGCCTAGGAACTCCTCAGCGCGTCCGTAGGAGCGGGCAACATCAAAGTAGCGGATGCCAGCAGCCCATGCGGCGTCACAGAGCGCCACTGTCTGCGCAGCCATGGCTGCAGGCTCATAGTGACGCTGCAGGTCGTCGGCATGGCCCAGGGTAATGTACCCAGGCCTGCCAAGGGCGGCAAGCCCAAGCCCAATTGGGGTTACAAGGAGGCCACTATCACCCAGCGTGCGTTGCTCCATACGCTTACCCCTGCGGTACTATCTTTAGTTGATTATACCAAAAGGCTGCGCCGATGGTGCTATCTAGCATTCCCCACGGTTGGGTTGGAGGCTTTTGCGGAGGGCTATGCTCCTCTACATCTCCCATGAGAGAGGCATGGTAGAATAACCCCTTAAGATCTCGGGAAGGTGCCCGTAGCTACGCTATCAATACCCTCCCCGATCAGGTCAAGGTAGTGTGCGCCATGTGCCCATAGCCCAAGGAACTACTTCTCATGGATCTTGATCTCCTGAGTTCTCCGTACACTGCACGTCGGGTACCCCTTGTTGCAGGCAACGGCGTGGTCGCGACGAGCCACCCCCTAGCCTCGCAGGCGGGTCTGGCCATGCTCCGTGCCGGTGGCAGTGCCGTTGATGCTGCCCTTGCCGCTGCGGCATGCCTCACCGTCCTTGAGCCAACCTCGAATGGGTTGGGGGGTGATGGGTTCGCTCTGATCTGGAATGGTTCGCAGTTGCACGGTATTAACGGATCGGGGCGTGCCCCGGCGGCCCTGAACGTCGAGCTGCTGGCTCGCGCTGGGTACGGTGATCTACCAACCTATGGATGGCTACCAGTCACTGTTCCGGGTGTGGTGCAACTCTGGGGTGACATGCATGAGCGTTTTGGTAAACTCCCCCTGGCCCAGGTACTGGCTCCGGCTATTAGCTATGCCGAAGAGGGCGCACCAGTGGCAGCCATGGTGAGCCGTTTCTGGGATCTGGCAGTGGCAGCAGCGCGGATGCGCCACGGTGCGGAGTTTGCCGCCTTCCTCCCAACCTATGCGCCTGGCGGACGGGCACCCCGTTGTGGTGAGCGCTTCCGTAGTCCTGGCCACGCACGCACGCTACGTTTGATCGCCCAAGAGGGGGTACGGGCTTTTTATGAAGGGGCGATCGCTGATGCAATCGCTACCTTCAGCCGCTCTACCGGTGGGTTGGTGACCGCCGATGATCTCGCGGCGCACCACTCCGAGTGGGTTGAGCCGATTACGACACGTTACGGTGACTACACAGTAGCCGAGATCCCCCCCAATGGCCAGGGAGTGGCCGCCCTGATCAGTCTTGGCATCCTTGATGGGCTCGATCTGGCGCGCCACCCACGTGACTCGGTGGCGAGCTACCATCTGCAGGTTGAGGCGATGAAGCTCGCTTTTGCCGATATCTTCGCCTATGTGGGCGACCCAGCCCACGCCGATGTGCCTACAGCGGCCCTGCTCGATCGCGAACGCCTGGCGGAGCGCCGGGCCAAGATCGGGCCGATGGCGCAACAGTTTGGGCCCGGTGAGCTCCCGCGTGGTGGTACCGTCTACTTCTGTGCTGCCGACCGCGATGGCCAGATGGTGAGTATGATCCAGTCGACCTATATGGGCTTTGGCTCGGGTGTAGTGGTGCCCGACTGGGGTATCTCGCTGCACAACCGGGGCTGTGGCTTCGTGACGACACCCGGTCACCCTAACCAACTGCTGCCCGGTAAACGGCCCTTCCATACGATCATTCCTGGCTTCCTGCTCAAGGATGGGCAGGGGGTTGGACCATTCGGTGTGATGGGTGCCCACATGCAGCCACAGGGCCATACCCAGGTGATCGTGAATAGCCTAACTTATGGTATGCATCCCCAGGCAGCCCTTGATGCCCCGCGCTGGCGCTGGGATCGGGATCAGACGCTCCACCTCGAGATGGAGACACCGCGCCATATTGTTGAGGGGTTAGCCGCTCGTGGCCACCAGACCGTCGTCGACTCCGACGTGAGCCTCTTCGGACGCGGTCAGATCATCTGGCAACTCGCCTCGGGCGACTATGTCGCCGGGACGGAGCCGCGTTGTGATGGGGTGGCTGCCGGATTTTAGGTTAAGTTTCGGCTGTGCCAGCTTATCTGTCTGGCGCTACCCAGGCTCGGTTGGGGTTTTTCGTGGAGGGCTGCGCCCTCCTCACCGCCCGAAGGCTCGGTTAGGCGTTTTTGTGGAGGGCTGCGCCCTCCTCACCTCTCGTACGACAGAATAGGGATGCTCCTTATGGCACGTGAGCCTATCCGTACCACACTTCTCGATCTCCTGGCTGCGGGGGCTGCGGATCACCCAGCCCTGGAAGCACCCGATCGGCCTGCACTCAGCTATGGGGCACTGCGTGCGAATGTGATCGCCCTAGCCACCCAACTCCAGGCCCTCGGTCTGGGGCGCGGTGATCGAATTGCGATCGCCATGGGCAATGGTCCCGATATGGCCATCGCCTTCCTGGCCGCAGCAACGGCAGCAACGGCAGCCCCACTCAACCCCAAGTACCGTCAGGAGGAGTTTGCCTTCTACTACGCGGACACCCAGGCTCGTGCACTAATCGTGGCACCGGGTAGTCTCGAAGAGGCCCGCGCCGCACTGACGCCGGGCATGCTGCTGCTCGAAACCGAGACCCGCGCCGACGGTACACTCACTCTCAATGCACCGTCCAGTAGCACTAACCTACAGCCCGACTTTGCCACACCGGATGATGTGGCCATGATCCTACACACGAGCGGCACGACGAGTCGGCCGAAACGCGTGCCTATTCGCCACCGCAATCTGGCCACCTCGGCAACGAATATCATCGCCACCTACGCCCTTTCACCCGCCGATCGCGCCCTCTGCATCATGCCCCTCTTCCATATCCACGGTATTGTCGCCTCGCTCCTCAGCACCCTCGCCTCAGGGGGAACCGTCATCTGCCCCCCTGCTTTTGATGGGCTGAAGTTCTGGAGTTGGGTAGAGGAGTTCCGCCCCACCTGGTACTCTGCCGTGCCAACCATGCACCAGATGTTACTCAGTCGGGCTGAGCGCCATACCGCCTTGATCCAGGCTAACCCCTTCCGCTTCATTCGTTCGAGTAGCGCACCGCTGCCCCCAGTGGTGATGGAGCGCCTGGAGGCGAGCTTTGGCGCACCGGTGCTCGAGAGCTATGGGATGACCGAGGCGAGCCACCAGATGGCCTCAAACCCACTGCCGCCCGCACCGCGCAAGGGGGGGGCGGTGGGCATTGGGATCGGTGT
>CAIWUD010000203.1 GCA_903915775.1 uncultured Chloroflexota bacterium
CCCTGAACTGGTGGTCGCTCCTGAGGTGGTTGCGGTGCCCGAGGTCGTGGTCACTCCCGAGGTTGTGGTCACACCCGAGGTCGTCGTCACCCCTGAACCGATCGTTACTCCCGAGCCAGTTGCCGCCCGCGAGGTGGTCACCACGCCTGAGCCGGTCGTTACCCCCGAGCCAGTTACCCCGGTGGTACCGTCGCGCCCGGCACGACCAATCCAGGATCGGAGCACGGTGTTTACCCTGGCCGATGGAACCAGCATCGATCTCCGACAGCCAGTTGACACCCTGATCGCTGAGCATGGCGATCTGCTGAAGCACATCCTGGCCGAGCGGATTGAGCAGGATCCGTTGCGGCGCATCGTCAGCTTTGGCTCGCGCTACTTCCCCGAAGCGAATATCACAAACCTTGGCAAGAACGATCTGCGTAAAATTCGTGACTACATCCTGGAGCGGGGCGAGCCACTGCTCGACAGCGAACTGATTGCCGATGTTTTCTACCACAACACTCGCCAGTCTGGCTACGAGGCGTGGCGCTTCTCGGTCAACTACCGGCTCTATCGTGAGAAGGATTTCGAGTTTGTTGGCGTTGAGGGGGCGAATCTCTGGTCGACGAAGGGCATGCCCGCAATCGGCGGTAAACGCGTCAAAGCGGCTGAGATGGGCCAGATTACCTCGTATCTCGTTGAAGGCTATGATGATAGCCTCGAGCAGCAGAGCCCTGCGGTGATCGCACAGAGTGGAAGTGTCACCCTCCTCCTCACCTTCTTTGCATGGGAGTATGGAGTACTTCCGTTGGATGCCGGGCTGCAAGCCCTCTTGCCAAGCCCAGTGCTGCCTGAACAGCGTACCGCAGTCCTGCGCTTCGAGTCGCCACAGCACTATACAACCTCCCTGGTTGAGGTGCGTTATCCGACAGGAAACCGTGGTGGCTGGATCCAGGGGCTCGAAGAGTTCTTCCACGAGCATCTGGTTCCCGGAGCGCTAATCACAATTAGTCGTGGCCCTGAACCGAACCTCTTCACGGTTGTCTATGAGGAGGTCGAAGCGACCACCGATCGTGTGCTCACTCTCGATGAGAAGAAGAACAAGCTCGGGTTCGCCAATGTGACCTTCTACGCAGCTGTTGATACGGATCAGTTGCCTAGTCAGCAGCGCTTCGGACGGCTTAATCGCTTGAAGTCGTTCCCCATGGGTGAGCGCCGCAAGGCCGAGATGATCCTGGAGCATGTCGCCGAAACCATGGGCGATCAGGTGGGTAGTCGCGAGGCACCAAGCTACGCGGTAAGTATGGATGACCTCTTCGTTGCTTACAATGTGCTGCGCCCCGGCTCACGCAAACTACTCCAGGCTCTGATTACCCAGAATGATCAGTTTGAGCCTGACCCGCTCAAACCAGGGCGCTTCCTCTACACACCCACGGTTGGTGTGGCGGCCGAGGAAGAGGTCGAGGAGGAGAGCACGATCCCAGAGCCTACGGTTGGGCGGCAGCCAACCCGTCGGCGTTATGGTGGACGCTACACCGAAGATGACGAGTGAGAGCAAATTCACAGCTGAACTTGCCCAGCTTGGAGATAGTGATCGCCCCCTGGTGCATGCCGAGCTGAAGATCCTCTCAACACTTGGTGGTGAAGTGTTGCAGCTCTTCTGGCAGGCGTGGTGTAGCTATCCAGTCGAACGGCGTGTCGAGATTGTCCGTGCACTCAACTCGTTGAGTGAGGACAATCTCGACCTCGACTTTCATCCCGTCCTGCGGGCCTGTCTGAGCGATAGTGATGCCGAAGTGCGTGTGGCTGCTATTGCTGGCCTCTGGGAAGATGCGAGTGAACGTACGCTGGATCGTCTCCTGGCCCTCCTTGAGGACGACTCCGGAGCGGTGCGTGCCGCAGCAGCCGTTGCCCTGGCTCCCTTTGCCTATCGTGCCGAGTTGGATGAACTGGACGCACGGGCTGCTCAACGGCTCCTCGCCGTGCTGCTCCGTGTTAGTGGCGATCCTGAGCAACCGCTCGAGGTGCGCCGCCGCGCCGTAGAGGCGCTTGGCTACTTTGCCGATTCCCGCGAGGCGCAGGCCGAGGTTGGGCGAGCGTACGCCCATCCTGAGCGTGCCATGCGCGAGAGTGCGATCCTGGCGATGGGGCGCTCCATGCGTACCACCTGGTTCCCGTACATTGAGCGTGAGCTGCAGAGCCCCGCACCAGCCCTACGCTATGAGGCCGCACGTGCCGTCGGTGAGCTTGCCGAGGAGGGGCGTCCCCTCCTGGTTGCACTGCTGCCGTTGATTGATGATGACGATACCGAGGTCGCCCTTGCGGCGATCTGGGCTCTTGGTCAGGTTGGTGGCCCAAACGCTAAACGCATCCTGGAGCGGCTGGCACGCTCAAATGATTCGACGCGCCGCCAGGCAGCCAGTGATGCCCTTGATGAACTGAGCTTTGAGGATGTCGATCCACGACGCTACTAGTGCACGATCCACTCATTACCAGCATGTGCTGCTCTCGCCCCACCTCGATGATGCTGCACTCTCGTGCGGCGGGATGATCGCCGAGTTGACAAGCCATGGCCATCCGGTGCTGGTGGTGAATGTCTGTAGCGGGAGCCCAGCACCCGATGCCCTTCATAGCTCCTTCGCCGCCGATCTCCATGCCCGCTGGGGGCTACCTGCTGCCGATGCCGTTCGCCTTCGGCTCGCCGAGGATCGCGTAGCCCTTGACCTCCTTGGTGCCGATCGCCATCAACTCGACCTTCTCGATGCGATCTACCGCATGCCTGCCGCCTACGTGAGTGATGAGCGTCTCTTCGGTGCGGTTACTGCTGATGACCCGCTCCTCGATCAGCTCAGACCAGCCCTTGCGGGGCTTCGCCAGCGCTACCCGGGGGCCACCTTCTACGCGCCCCTTGCCGTCGGTTACCACGTCGATCACCAGATCGTCCACCGTGCAGCCGTTGAGCAGGCCCGTCTGGGCATGCGCGTCCGTTTCTACGAAGACTTTCCCTATGTAGCTGTTGCTGGGGCGCTCGAGCGGCGCGTGCACGATCTCGGTGGCGCGACACACTTCGAGCCCATGGTGGTGGCGGTTGAATCGAGCGTGCAACGCAAGATCACGGCGCTAGAGGCCTACGCCAGCCAGATTGGTGCCCTCTTTGGCGGCAACGAGGCTATGGCTGATCGCGTAACGAGCTTTACCGCCAGCCTACACTCAGCCCATGCCACCCACGGTGAACGCCTATGGGTGCCAAGGTGAGTAAGCAAAGGCAGCAGGGCGAATGGAGCATCACCGAGCCTGAAGCTGCCGCGTGGAACCATTTTGTCGATAGCCATGCCCACGGTGGGCTGCTCCAGCAGACTGGTTGGGGTCAACTGAAGAGTGCATTTGGCTGGAGAGCGCATCGCCTAGCTGTGTGTGATCAGGGCGGGCAACTCCTAGCAGGGGCGCTCCTCCTGCTTCGCCCCTACTACGGTCTGAGTGTCGCCTATACACCCCGCGGCCCGCTCTTTGCCCACGATCCCACCATTAACCAACTGCTGCTCGATGGGCTCACTAGGATCGCCCGCCGGGCCCGTGCGGTCATGCTGCGGATTGAGCCAGCGCTTACCGAAGGGCACCCAGATGCCGATAGACTCCACACCTGGCTGCTGCTGCAAGGCTTGCACCCCGTAGCAACGATCCAGCCACGGAGCACGATCCATGTGCGTCTCGATGCCCCCGAAGAGCAGATCTTGGCCCACTGCTCGAAGGGCCATCGTGCCGATATCAGACGTGCTGAGCGTGGTGGGGTGACGGTGCGCATCGGTACAAGCGCTGATCTGCCTACCTTCCAGCAGATCATGGAAGCAACGGGAACCCGTGCCAACTTTCGCATCCATGACGCCGCCTACTACCAGCGCGCCTGGCAGATCTTCCAGCCACGCTCCAGGCTGCTCCTGGCTGAACTCGATGGGCAGGTGGTGGCTGCGCACCTCGTCTTCGCCGATGCTCAGACCGGGCTCTACCTCTACAGCGGTGCCCTTGAAGCAGGACTGCGCAGCGGCGCCAACCACCTCCTGGCGTGGGAAGCGCTAACCTGGGCACGGCAGCTTGGCTGCACGACCTACGATCTCTGGGGCATTCCCGATGCCCTGGGACGTGCCGCCACCGCCCCCGATGAACCGACCCGGACTGCCCTGCATGAGGCTGCAGCTGCCGATCCACTGATCGGTGTCTACCGCTTCAAGAAGGGCTTTGGTGGGCAGGTTGTTCGCTACCTGCCCGCCTACGACCGGGTACTCCTGCCACCGCTCTACCATCTTGCCCTCAAACGACTATGAAGAGAACCATACGTGAACTGCTCACCCAGGTTACCGTGCTACGTAGCGTGGGGGCGCTCGATCGCCCTATCCACGGGATCGCGTATGACTCGCGGCGAGTTGAAGCGGGCGGTCTCTTTGTAGCTATCAGAGGTACGCACACCGATGGCCACCAGCATGTGGCCCAGGCTATTGCGCGTGGTGCCGTCGCTCTGCTGGTCGATGCTCGTTACTGGGATGCCTCCCCACCCGAGGGCGTCACCCTGATCGTGGTGCCAGAGAGCCGGGTGGCTCTCGCACCCCTCGCCGCTGCCTTCTACGGCTACCC
>CAIWUD010000204.1 GCA_903915775.1 uncultured Chloroflexota bacterium
AAGCACAATGCGTGCCTCGAGGCGGGCCAGTGGCGCACCAAGGCAGTAGTGAATGCCAAAGCCGAATGAGAGGTGCTCGCGGGCATTCTCGCGCTGAACGTTGAGGTGACCAGCTTCAGCAAAGGTGGCGTCATCACGGTTTGCCGAGCCAAGGAGCAGGAGCAACTTTGAGCCGGCCGGGAGATCGACTCCTGCCACCTGCGTATCACGGCGGGCCAGGCGTCGCCACGCAAAGACCGGCGGCCCGAAGCGCAGCAGCTCCTCAACCGCATTCGGAATGAGGTCAGCATCGGCACAGAGCGCCTCCCACTGCGTACGGTGCGTCAGCAACTCCTTGAGCCCGTTCCCTAGCAGATTGGTCGTCGTCTCATGGCCCGCAGTGAGCTGTCCGTAGCAGAGCGAGGCGATCTCATGCTTGCTAATCGACTGATCTCCCTCCTGGTAGAGGCGTACCAACTCACCGGGAAGATCGTCGGTAGGATGGGCGAAGCGATCGGCCACTAGGCGCTCGCAATATTGCCAGTAGCGCACCAGGTTGAGGGCGTGATCCACCTGCTCGTCAACAGGGAGATCGCCAAAGTTGAGCAGGACGCGGCTATTGGCCCACGCCTTCACACTCGGCACATCGGTGTCGGGGATGCCCAGCATGCGGAAGATCACCAGGGCCGGCAACTCATACGCCAACTGACCTACCAGATCGGCCCGCCCATCACGGGCAAAGGCGTCGATCATGCGGATCGTCGTCGCACGGATGAAGGGCTCCAACTGCTGGACACGGCGCGGGGTAAAGGCCTTATTGATGAAGCGGCGCAGACGGGTATGGTCAGGGGGCATTCGGCCGGAGAGCCCAGAGTTACCGGTGAAACCACCCGCTTCGAGCACCTGCTGCACCTCGACTGGCCGGGGTTTGTAGGGCGTCTGGGTTACCTCTGAGGAGAAGGTCTCATGATCACGGAAGATCGCCTTGATATCGTCGTAGCGGGTAACGACCCAGTAGCCAAGGGCTGCGCTGAAAAAGAGCGGCTCTTCGGCACGTGCCTGCGCGTAGAGGGGGAACGGGTTGCTGATATCGAAGGGGTCAAAGCGCTCAGCCATACGCGCATGGGGACACCCGGACGCAGACTGTGCGGCAGCGTCACTCGAATCGGCGATCGTCATAGATCCTCCTCATAGATTGTACGTAGGCCTACTGTGGCTATACCGCACTCTGTTGCGATGAACAAGGGGTACGACCATCCCATCCCAGGGGTGGGATCCGGCTCATCCCACGAGTGGCGGGAGCGCAGGGTCTCTGTTTAGATTTGTCTCACCGAGGTAGCCCTACTCTAGCGTATCAACCTTTGGTTTTTCTTTGGTTTTTGGCATAGCCTAAGGCAAGTTTTCGTTTCGGCTGCGCCGACTTGACACGCTGGCGGCACCAGGGCTGGGTTGGTTGTTGTTGTGGAGGGCTTCGCCCTCCACACCTCCCGGAAGCGTGTCAAGCTGGTTTGAAACATGCCTAAGGCAAGTTTCCGTTTCGGCTGCGCCAGCCGGTTAGGATGGCGGTACCAAGGCTGGGTTAGGGTTACTGGTGGAGGGCCTGCCCTCCACCCCTCCTGTACGATGGTCAAGCCGATTTGCAAGCCACCTACCCCAACTGCGCCCGGAGTTGCCGGTAGAGCAGGCTCATCTCGGGTGCAGGGGGGCCAAGCTGAGCCTGCTCGAGGAGTTGACAGTAGAGACGATACTGGCGATCGAGGGCATCGCGGCGGCGTGCTGCGTGGAGGGCGAGCAGCTTCTCGCGCTGGGCCGCTTCACTCGTAGGCTCGATCCGGAGGGCGCGGTCGGCATAGCTGAGTGCTGCGGCGATCTGTCCCTGGGTACGTTGAATCGTCGCGATGCCGTAGAGCAGTTTCACATACATGTCGCGCAGCCAGTAGCGGCGGCTCCAGAACCAGTCATCCTCCGCATAGTCGGCGTAGTGTTGAGGAATATCGGCCAGGTAGTCGCCGGTGTAGATCCGTTCGGCTGCTTCATAACAGATCAAGGCCTGCGCAACATCACCGTCGCGCAGCAGCCGCGCACCACGGTAGCAGAGCTCTTGGAACATGGGGAGATCGATCCAGGTGTGGGGTGGTAGTGCGAGGTAGTAGCGCCCCTGCTCGTGTAGTACAAATGGCGAAGCGCGTGGACGCTTAATTCCCGGGCTGAGTAGTTCGCGCAGTGCATTCACTACCTGGTAGAGGCGATTGAGCGCCGCTTCGCTACTCGTTGCCTCAGGCCAGAGCAGTGCCGTCAACTCCTCGGCACTGGCACCCTTCTCGCCACGGTAGAGCAGAAAGGCAAAGAGCGTCTTCGTCTTCCGCGTTGCAGCTCGCTCAACCTGCCAACGCACCAGATCGCCATTCTCGCGGTAGACGCGCAACTGGCCAAAGCAGCGAATCTTCCACTGCCCCTGGTCGCTATGCTGGGCCACAAAGAGTGGTGGTGGCTCCATGTCGTAGATTGGCTGCGTAGCAGTTGCCACGGAGGGTGTCAACGATGCTGTGCCAGCTTGCCCTCCTGGGTCGAGGGGCACAACAGGCGTGCCCCCCTGCACCAGATTGAGCCAGTGGAGGAACTGGGCCCGATCGTCGCGGCGGCGGTAGATCACCGGGGGCACAAAAAAGGGGTTGGGGTGCGCCCCTCCAGCATCACGCACCACCGGGTGCGTGTGGAGGCTCAAGAGGAGCTGCGCATCTAGATGGGTCGTCTGGTTGTAGAGGCAGATCGCCCGTGCGCCACACCGCTCCAGCAGTTCATGGAGTGCCGCTTCATACTCGCGTAGGTAGACGGCACCCGACGGCGAACGAATGGCCCAGGTCATCTCAACAAGCAGCAAGAGCGGGTGCGACTGCTGCCCCGATGCCTGGAGCAGCAACTCCTGGAGCGAGCCAATAATGGGCGCAACGCGCACCGGAGAGGTGTGGAAGCCCAGGTGCGCCGCAGCGACAATGGCACCCTCCTCGATGCGCAGCCCACGGGCACGTAGTGCCTCAGCAACCTGAGCCGGCTGATGCTCATCAGCGATGTAGCGCCAGAGCCCACCCTGTGCAACCTGTGCGTGGAGCAGCGGCGCACAGACCTCCCAGAGACGCTCACTCTGTGTGTAGAAGAGAACCTCGTGCTGTGAACTGAGCATCGCCAGCCCCTAGTGCTCCTCAACTTGAATGCTCTGCCCTTCCCGGGCCATCACGCCGATTGCGGAAGAGGCGACTCCCTAGCGTGATCAGCATCACGATCACCGCAACGATGATCAGATTTTTTAGCACCTCAGCCAATCCAAATAGGCTCGCTCCACGCTCCTCGTGTCCGGCAAAGCCCTCTGGTCGCTCGCGTCCGGCAAAGCCCTCCGGTCGCGCTCCACCCACAAAGCTGGCATGGGCTCCATCCTCGCCATGATGACCACCAGTGCCCAGTGCTGTCCCCCATGGCGACTGTACCAGGGCGTAGAACAGGCCAACAACGAGCATGGCGGCCACGAGAATGAGCGCGGTACGCGTGAAGATCTTCATCGGCTCACCTCCGAGGCGGTGGGTGTGCTGGTCTCAGGAGCAGCGATCTTGCGCTTAGGCGCCCCCAACCCCAACAGCCGCCGTGCCACGTTCACGATCCAGTTCCAGTGGAGGGCCACGTGCAAGCCGATCAGGAGGACGGAAGCATTCGAGGCGAGTCCATGGAGTTGCCGCCAAGCCCCATCATGGGCGAGCCGTAACCCAAAGAGCGGCAGTGCCTCCTCTGAGATCATCACACCGGTGAAGGTTACTACGGTAAAGGCGACGAAGAGGAGCGTGTTGAGGAGGTAGTTTACGCGAGAAGCGCGGCTCACGCGACCAAAGAGCCGCTTGGTGATCCCAACGATCCAGTTCCAGTGGAGGAGAAGATGCACGATGATCACCACCGCAACGGCAAGGCTGAGCCACTCATGAATGGCTAAACCGGTGAATAGTGGTGCTGTTGCGGCGAGAAAGCCTACAAAGACACTCAGATCAACCAGGAGATTGAGGCTATTGCGATTCATCGACCGGGTACGCGCTTGCATTCACACAATCCTTCCGTGAAGTATGGGGCAGGTGCGCCTCAGGTTCGGCTGCGCCAATCGACTTGATCCCATGGAGGGCCTGCACCCTGCCCTGGGCACCCGCACAGCGTACCAGGCAGTTGTTCATTCACTGTGTAGATAGGGCGTATGCCGTGTGTAGTATAGGTGAGGTTTCGCATGGGGGGCAAGGCCCTGCCCCAACCTGGGATCACCGAGCGCCTGCTCGGTCTTTTCGGGAACCAGTCACGCTGATCTGAACCATGCCTTCCCCCAAAAGTGCATACCTCCCCCAGAGCAAAGGTGTCGCACCGCGCGCCCCCCGTGGTTGCCCTACCGTTGCCTTCCCCCACCATGATGGTTGACAGTCGGTTCACACCATGGTATAAGCATCGCGCTATGTGCACGGGTATGACTTTGCTACATACACCACGTCTGTGTAGAGGAGTGTCTTGGTGTCACCAATGCACCGCGCCCCCGTCGCGCTGGTCTGCGTCATCGGAGTTATCGTTGCGGTCACAATGTTGGGCGCCGCTACACCGAGCAGAAGCGTAGCAGAGCCCCGCCCAACCATACCGGCAGCTACTGCCGAGCTGTCGCCAGTTCCGCAAGAGCCCTCCCCGTCGCCACTACCGACCCACACGCCGATCCCACCGACAGCGACCCTGGCTCG
>CAIWUD010000205.1 GCA_903915775.1 uncultured Chloroflexota bacterium
CCTGAAAGCAGACGTAGCATGCCCGTACACATTGATCCCGATCTCGCCATGGGTCCGGTTCGCCTGAGCGTTGCCAACCTCGCCCGCTCCCTCACCTACTACCAGCAGACCATTGGCCTAACCCTGCTCACCCAGGGCCAGGGCGTCGCGACCCTGGGGGTGGGCGAGTTACCACTCCTACAGCTCCACGAGCTCCCTGGTGCGCGGTTGGTGCGCAGGGCCACCGGGCTCTACCACTTCGCCCTGCGCCTGCCGTCGCGCCCGGCGCTCGCACAGGTGATCCAGCACTTCGCCACGATCGGCTACTCTCTTGATGGTGCAGCCGACCATATCGTTAGCGAAGCGCTCTACATGTCCGATCCGGACGGCCACGGGATCGAGATCTACCACGATCGCCCGCGCCACCACTGGTACGACGCCCGGGGGCGCATGCTCCTCACCACGGATCCGCTCGACCTAGGGGCTATCATGCGTGAACTGCCGGACGATCGTGGGCCCGCCTGGGCTGGGCTGCCACCAGGAACGGACATGGGCCACGTCCATCTGCAGGTGGCTCATGTGCGCGCCGCCGAGCAGTTCTACCTCGGGGTGATGGGCTTTGAGCGTATGGCCGAACTGCCCGGCGCTAGTTTCATCGGTGCGGGGGGCTACCACCACCACCTCGGGATGAATACATGGGCCGGGGCTGGTGTGGCGGCCCCACCTGAGCACGCCGCACGGCTGCTACGCTATACGCTGCAGTTCTCGAGCCAGGCGCTGCTCCAAGAGCTGCTCGATCGCCTGCACACAGCAGGGATAGCCCCCCTGGAAGAGCAGGATGGGTGGCTGGTGCGTGACCCCGCACATATCTGGGTACACCTCCAGCTGAGATAGACGTAGGACTGAGGGGTACGGCGGCAGGCGCGGAGGGTGCCCCTAACCCAGCGGCGCAGCCACAACGGGAGGTGCGGAGGGCAGGGCCCTCCGCAAAAAACCAAACCCAGCGGCGCAGCCGCAACGGGAGGCGCGGGGCCGGGCCCACCGCAAAAAACCTAACCCAACCCTGGTGTCGCCGGACAGCAGCAGCGGCGCAGCCAACACTGAACCATACCCTAGGAAAAGATACGCTATGACTGTTCAGAGTAGTGCTCAAATCGGTGCTATCATTCGTCATGCTATTGCATTCAACGTTAAAAACTGGTCAGGTGGCACAATGAATAGTGACTCTCTCATCCAGTCTGTGCAAGATTTTTTTGCTGTTTTAGAAGAGCGAAAGATTGATTATGTGCTCGTCGGAGGAATTGCTATTCTCCATTATGTTGAAGGAAGAAACACCCAAGATGTAGACCTACTTATGGCGGTTTCGTCTTTAGACAAATTGCCTGAACTCAAAATCACCAGTCGAGATACCTATTTTGCCCGTACCAACTACGGTGAATTACAGATTGATATGTTATTCACACAAAACCCACTGTTTAAGAAGGTACATGAAGAGTATTCAAAAGTTGAAAGATTTCTTGACCGTAACATTCCATTGGCAACTGTCGAAGGCTTGCTGTTGTTGAAACTGTATGCACTACCTTCACTCTATCGGCAAGGCAATTTTGCGAGAGTTGGTCTGTACGAACATGATATTGCCACGTTGATGCACTACTATCAGCCAAATATAGCATCTTTACTCGCTGAGGTCGCGAAGCACATGAGCGAAACAGATGTTGCAGAAGTCAAAGGCGTTGTAGCTGATATTCAACAGCGTATTGAGCGTTTCAAGAAAGAGTCTCGTTAACCAAACATGCGGCGCAGCCGCAACGGCAGGCGCGGAGGGCAGGGCCCTCTGCAAAAAAACCAACCCCAGCGGCGCAGCCGCAACGGCAGGCGCGGAGGGCAAGGCCCTCTGCAAAAAAACCAACCCCAGCGGCGCAGCCACCATTCAAGAAATCCTCACCAATGGACCAAGCCATCCATCATCGCATCGTCTCTTTTATCTGGTCTATCGCCGATGATGTCCTACGCGATCTCTTCAAGCGCGGGAAGTATCCTGATGTCATCCTGCCGATGTGCGTGATCCGCCGCATGGATGCGGTGCTTGAGCCGACGAAGCAGCAGCTGCTCGAGCAGAAGCAGCTGCTCGATGCGGCGCAGATCACCGAGCAGCAGGATGCCCTCTGTAGCGCCGCCGGCCAGGCTTTCTACAATAGCTCAAGGTTTACCCTGCGCGATCTCAAAGCCCGTGGCAGCCAACAGCAGCTGCTCGCCGACTTCGAGGATTACCTCAACGGCTTCTCGCCCAATGTCCAGGATATCCTCGACAAGTTCAAGTTTCGTAACCAGTTGCCGACTCTCTCGCGGGCCGATGCCCTGGGTACGTTGATTAGCAAGTTCCTCGATCCCGAGATCGACCTCTCGCCCACCGGTATCGATAACCACGCCATGGGTACGATCTTCGAGGAGTTGGTGCGCAAGTTCAACGAGGAGAATAATGAGGAGGCTGGCGAGCACTGGACGCCGCGAGACGCCGTGCGCCTGATGGCTAACCTTATCTTCCTGCCGATTGAGGAGCAGATTAAGTCTGGAACCTACCTGCTCTACGATTGCGCCTGTGGTACCGGCGGCATGCTGACCGTCGCTGAGGAGACGCTCACCGCGCTTGCGGCCAAGCGTGCGCAGCAGGTGAGGTGTATGCTCTACGGTCAGGAGATCAATCCCGAGACCTACGCCGTCTGTAAGGCGGATATGCTGCTCAAGGGTGAGGGTGAACAGGCTGCCCGGATCGTCGGTGGCGCCGAGTGGTCAACTCTCGCCCACGATGCTTTCCCCGGGGAGGCGTTCGACTTCATGCTCGCCAACCCGCCCTATGGGAAGAGTTGGAAGAAGGATCTTGAGGCCCTGGGCGGTAAGGATGGCATGCGCGATCCGCGCTTCAAGGTGATGCATCAGGGTGAGGAGCTCTCGCTCGTCACCCGCTCCAGCGATGGTCAGATGCTCTTCCTCGCCAATATGGCCTCGAAGATGAATCGTGCGTCGCTGCTCGGTAGCCGGATCGCCGAGGTGCATAACGGTAGCTCACTCTTCACCGGTGATGCTGGTCAGGGCGAGAGTAACATCCGCCGCTGGATTATCGAGAATGATTGGCTTGAGGCGATCGTCGCGCTCCCCCTCAACCTCTTCTACAATACGGGTATCGCTACCTACATCTGGGTCCTGTCGAATAAGAAGCCCGCGCACCGTAAGGGGAAGGTGCAGCTGATCGATGCGAGCCACTGGTTTAAGCCGCTGCGTAAGAACCTTGGTAAGAAGAATTGTGAGCTCTCACCCGAGGATATCGAGCGCATTAGTCGTACCTTCCTCGCCTTCGAGGAGACGCCCGAGTCGAAGATCTTCCCCAACGCCGCCTTCGGCTACTGGAAGGTGACCGTCGAGCGGCCGCTGCGCCTGCATAGCCAACTCTCGCTCAAGGCCATGGCGAGCCTGCGCTTCAGCTCGGGCGACGAGGAGCTCCGCGCTGCACTCTACGAGGAGTTTGGCGATGCGCTCTTCAACAACTTCGCTACGGTGGCGCAACGTGTCGAGCGCCGCTTGGCGGAGTGGGATCAGCAGGCCGATGAGTCCGATGAGGATGATGGCCCGAGCGCCAATAAGGGCCTGTCCGAGAAGAGGCGCAAGAAGCTGCTCGACCCCAAAACCTGGGAGCGTGACGGACGTCTGGTGGCGGCCGCTACGGCGCTACGCGCCGCCCTGGGCGACACGCTCTTTACCGATCACAACCTCTTCTGCGAGCGTGTCGATGCCACACTCGCCCAAGCTGGCATGAAGCTCCCTGCAGCCGACCTGAAGCAACTCCTGCGTGCAGTCAGTTGGCGCGACGAGCAGGCCCCGCCAGTCATCGCGAAGCTCCACAAGCCTGGCAAAGCCAAAGCCGACCCGCTCCACGGCCTGTTCGAAACGACCGTTGCCGGTAAGCCGGCCATTGTTGAGTATGAGCCCGATCCCGATCTGCGTGATACGGAACAGGTGCCGCTGTTGGAAGAGGGCGGGATCGCAGCCTTTATCAAGCGCGAGGTGCTGCCCTACAGCGCTGACGCATGGATCCGAGCGGATGCGACCAAGATCGGCTATGAGATCAGCTTTACCCGCCACTTCTACAAGCCACAACCGCTGCGCAGCCTCGAAGCGATTAGTGCCGATATTCTCGCCATTGAGAAGGAGGCCGAGGGACTGCTCGATGGGTTGTTGAAGGGAGCTAAGTGATATTGATGGCGGAAACATGGTTATGAC
>CAIWUD010000206.1 GCA_903915775.1 uncultured Chloroflexota bacterium
CGCCCTCCACGCCTCCCAGGGGGTTTTGGCTGCGCCAGCGTGGCCGCTGGGCGGCACCAGCGTTGGGTTGGGGGTTTTCGCCCTCCACGCCTCCCAGGGGGTTTTGGCTGCGCCAGCGTGGCCGCTGGGCGGCACCAGCGTTGGGTTGGGGGTTTTCGCCCTCCACGCCTCCCAGGGAGTTTTGGCTGCGCCAGCGTGGCCGCTGGGCGGCACCAAGGGCTGTTTTGTACCGTCTGCAAGGCGGATGATGAAACTCACAGGACATGGTATGGATCTCCTCCGGCCACAACCCTTAACGATTCGCTCACGCGGGTTACTGAACGCCGCAGCAGTCGGTGTGCTTGCTGCGGGACTGGTGGTGCTGGTACCACGTGCGGTGGTCGTCCTGAGTATTGGGATGGAGCGGGTCATCCAGAGACTCCTCCCCGACATCCAGCCAGATGGTCCTGCTGCCCTGCTTTTCCTCTTTGCGTTGCCACCGGTCTACCAGATTCTGCTGGCAATCGCCGTGCTCTACGCCTACGGTGCTGGCACGCGGGGAGAACCGGCAGAGGATCAGAACAAACAGGGTGAACTGATTGGTCTGGCGGTGGCCCTGGGTTGTATCGCGGTCAGTGCCGTCCAGCATGCGCGTCCCGGCTGGTCTGGGGTCATCTTGCTGCTACCGCTCCTGCTCCAGGCCGGGGCGCTGATCGGGTTACTGCCAGATCAGCGTGCGCTCCTGCTCGTCTACGGACCAGCAGCGGTGCTGTTTTGCGCCGGTGTGCTCCTCACGGGTAGGCTAGGCGCACCGTGGCTCGATCTGCTCCTCCTTCCCGCAGTACCACTCCTCGCCTTTGCCATCGGGCGACTACTCCGGTTGATGCGGCTTCAGTGTGGCTTTGGCGCTCATGCCACGATGGCAGTGGTCTTTGGGTTTGTTCTGGCTTTCGGTCTTGCACGGGTGCTTGAGCGGATCGTCGGCCTGAGTTAGCTCGTTGTGCGCGAAGGGGGCTTAGCCATACCGAGATGCGCACGAAGCGTCGATCCCACCCACGATAGCACAGGGGGCTCGCCTTGCAACGTTACGGCCTTGCATTCTTAGGGGCACCACGAGTGCCCGAGATGGTTGATCTCGCACGACTGGCAGAGGATGCCGGCTGTGAGTCGGTCTGGATCGCTGAGACGCGCATCACCCGTGATGGGTTTGTACCAGCCGGGGCGATCGCGATGTGCACGAACCAGATCGGCATCGGCACCGGTATCGTGAATGTGTTTACGCGTGGACCGGTGCTCAGTGCAATTAGCTTCGCAACGCTCGACGAAGCCAGTGGTGGGCGGGCGATCGTTGGGTTGGGTGCTGGCTCACCGCTGATACTGGCCGCACAGGGTCAGGGGTTTGAGAAGCCTCTGACCCGCCTGCGCGAGTATGTGGAGGTTCAGCGCCTGCTGCTCACTGGTGAGCGCGTGGATTATGAGGGTAAGACGATTCGCCTAGAAGGGGCTCAGTTAGAGTTTGAGCCATTCCGCCGCGACATCCCCGTCTACCTCGGCGTCACGGGGCCCAAAGCCCTCGAGCTCGTTGGCGAGATCGCCGATGGGGCGATGCTCAACGGGTTTCTACCACCGGCCTACGTACAGCGTGCGGCGGACGTGATCGC
>CAIWUD010000207.1 GCA_903915775.1 uncultured Chloroflexota bacterium
GCTGAGTCAGCTCTACCCCCCGATTGAGTCGTGATCAGGCTGCCCATCCATCGATACCCATGAAGCCCATGATGCTCACCACTCGAGCACATCCCATGCTCCAACTGCTCATGCTGATCATCCTTACCTGGGTTCCTCCCCAGGTCGCGGCCCATCCCCTCCCCCAGGAACCAGGTGAACTGTTGCTGGGTTACTCGGCGCAGGGGCGCCCAATTACGGCAACCCAATTTGGTGATGGTCCACGCAAGCTCGTTGTAGTTGGCAATACTCACGGTGCCCCCGAGGGGAATACCTACCGCCTAACCATCGCCCTGATCGACTACCTGCGTGCACATCCCGACCTCGTCCCACCAGCGGTGCGCCTCTTCTTGATCCCCACGATCAACCCTGATGGCATTGCCCTCGGTTGGCGCTTCGATGCCGCCGGCGTCGACCTCAACCGCAATATGAATACGAACCTCGATGCCTGCCCAGAAAATGATTGGCGTACTACGGTACAGGGTGCCTACGGTCTGACTGCCGATACGGGTGGGCCCTATCCCGACTCCCAGCCGGAGATTCGTCTGACTCGAGCGTTCCTGCTCGATGCGGCTGGGGCGATCTTCTTGCACTCCAATGCCGGTCTCGTCTTTCCCGCCTCCTGCGAACACCCACCATCCATCCGCCTGGCTGAAGTTTATGCCGACGGTGCTGGCTACACCTACAGTCGCTTCTGGCCACGCTACAATATCACTGGTGGTATGCACGATTGGGCCGGTAGCCTGGGGATCGCTGCGATCACGCCTGAACTGGTTACCGGTGATCAGATGGAGTTTACGGAGAATCTGGCCGGTCTGAGCGCTGTGCTCGCTGCCGCCGATCAACTGCTCCCACTACCTGAGGATGGTGTAGTGGCCGGTCAGCCTGTTCCAGCACCGCTCTTCCGCTACTGGCGTGCGTTGGGAGGCGAGGAGCGTCTTGGCCTCCCCCTTGAGCCGCCCCGAGTGACGGCTGAAGGGGTGAGTCAGACCTTCCAGCATGTGCGTCTAGCCCTCTCCCATGCCCAGCGTGACACGATCTTCTACGTACAATCCGAACCTCTCGGCGTTGCCGTCGCGGCAGGACGCGCCTACCAGAACGCAGCCAGAGACAGCTCAGAGGTGGTGGCAGCGGGAACGGGAAGGCTCTTCGACGAGACAGGCTACACGCTCGACGCCGAGTTTCTCGACTTCTGGCAACGCGGCGGTGGGTTAGCCAGCTTCGGTCTACCCCTCTCGGCGCAGTTTCGTGCCCCTGGTACCGATGGTCGCATGCGCACACTCCAGTACCTTGAGCGTGCCGTCTTCAGCTATGAGCCTGAGCTTGGCGTGCGTCTGGAACCACTTGGCGAACGTCTGCTCCTGCTCGAGGCGCTGCAGGCACCGACCGCAGCCTATACGGCACGGTGAGCGCAAGGGCACGGTTCAAAGCGGCTTGACGCTCTTCCGGGAGGTGTGGAGAGTCATGCCCTCCCCAAAAAACCCCAACTTAGGCATGGTTCAAACCAGCTTGACACGCTTCCGGGAGGTGTGGAGGGCGAAGCCCTCCACACAAACAACCAACCCAGCCCTGGTGCCGCCAGCGTGTCAAGCCGGCGCAGCCGAAACTGAAGCATGCCTTAGCTTTGGTAACATCAGAGGATACCACCGGCACAGCCGAAACTGAGTTATCTCTGAGCTCAAGGAAGCGTGCCGTAACATCATCCAGGGTTAGTTCGCCAATATGCACATAGCGAATACGACCCGTACCATCAATGAAGAAGCTGGTTGGCAGCGGAAAGATACGGTACGCGTTGGCCACTTCACCCTCAATATCCAACGCGATGGGGTAACTCACCCCGAACTGGGTAAGAAACGTCTGAATCGCTGCGGCATCACGACCTTGGGCGAACTCATCATCAGCCAAATTGACCCCAATGATGGCCAACCCCTGGGTTCCATACTGCTGGTGGGCCTGCTCAAGGGCGGGCAATTCACGTTTGCAGGGTTCACACCAGGTGGCCCAGAAGTTGAGCAGAACCACTTGACCTTTGTAGGCGTCCAGTTGTAGCTCTTCCCCAGCCAGGGTGGGCAGGGTGAAGAGGGGTGCCACCCGATCAACCTCGGGCATTGCCTGCCCAACCACCCGCTCTTCGCGCCCAGTGATCATCCAGATCAAGGCAATGAGCACGATCGCGGCAGACACACCAACGAGCGTATAGGCTCGCTCGCGCGGGGTAAGCCCGCGACGGGAACCACTACCCTCTGCCGCCAGACCGCCAGCCTCTCTGCTGAGACCAAGATCATACTGCCGTCGCCGTTCGGGGTCACTCAGAACGGCGTACGCCCGGTCGAGTGCGGCATTACGCTCGACAGCAACGTTGCGCAATTCGGCATCGAGATCGGCGATACGAGCGAGATCGTAGCGCTCGCGCTGACGCAGCAGCGCCGCCTCAATGAGCTCAAGGGAAGCATCGGGGGCAACACCTAGGAGGGTGTAGTAGCTGTCCATAAAAAGATTCCTACGCGATCAAAAGGTCAAACTGCTACTGACTATACTCCTGGACTAGTTGGCGTGCCTGGAAGACTAGACCCGGTTCAGCACCAGGGAGCACGATCAGTTGCTGCCAGCGCTCCATTGCCTGGCTAATTCGGGGGGGGTCAACAAAAGCGTAGCAGATCCCGACGCTCAACAGCGCACGCCCTTCGGTCGGATCGAGGGCCACAGCTTGCTCGGACTCAGCCAGCCCCTCTGCGACAAAGCTCTGATCATTGATGCTCTGACCATAGTAGCAGAGGCTAGCCCCAAGATCGGCTCGAGCGAGTGCACTCCCCGGTTGCAGTTCAACTGCACGACGATACGCCTCTGCCGCCTCTAGCCAACGTGGTAATCGTTCCACGTAGAGCTCCTGCAAGCTCTGATCCCCCTGCGCCAGGCGTTCGCGTACCACGATCACGCTGTCGTAGAGCGCGTTGCCCAGTTCGATCCAGGCATTCGGGTTCTCAGGTACACCATTGGCGACCTGGCGCGCCGCCACAATCTGCGCCTCAAACTGGTTGGTAACCTGTTCAGCGTTTGGGGTGGCAGGTGCGGCTGTGGGGCCTACATTCGAGCTCTGCGCACTATTTGTTGTGGTGACTGGTGGCGGATTACCGAGTACCGTACTCAGAAGCGTGATCAGCACGATACTGAAGGTGGAGCATGCCACGATGAGTGCCGGCGTCAGCCAGGCTGGTGTCGTAGCCGACTGCTTGGCCACACGCCCACGTTGCCGTGAGGGGGTCAAGAGCGGTTGGCTATTAAAATCGCCTGCACGCTCGTGGCCCCGCGCCGGCACTAATGGTCGATAGTCGAGCAACTCTTCATCGGTATCAAGCGGTTGACTCGTGGGCGGCTCAGGCTCCTCTACCCGTCTGGCGAGCTCTTCGTCGTAGATTGCCCGGAGCCGCGGATCACTGAGCACGGTGAAAGCACGCTCAAGCTCATCGCGTCGTCGGCGTGCTAAGCTCTGCAACTCTTCTGCAGCCCCCTCGAGCCGAGCAGGATCGTAACGTTCGCGTAGGCGTAGGTACGCCGCCTGAATACTCTCTTGATCAGCTTTAGGGTGAACTTGTAGCGTCTCGTAGTGGTCTTGCATCGTTAGGCATGCTTCAATGTTGGCTACGCCAGCTTGACGGTCTGGCGCAACCACGGCTGGGTTGGGAATGCTCGTGGAGGGCTGCGCCCTCCACACCTCTACGCGGGCTGAGTTGGGTTTTTGTGGAGGGCTACGCCCTCCACACCTCCCGCAGGCGGGGTTGGGAATGCTCGTGGAGGGCATAGCCCTCCATACCTCCCACGGGCGACACCACCTCAAATCAGCGTGGTGCGCTCACCGACTAGCCCCCCGTGAGCCGAGATGGATACGACCCAAGGAGAAACCGCGCGGGAGGCGCGGGCTCACTCCAGCAAGCATGGCATGACCCTCCAGGTAGCGGCGCAGCAGGGCAATGAAGCCACCAACCACGATGATCCCCACGCCAACCCAGACCAGCAGTACCAAAGGCTTCACACTAACGGCGATCACCCCTTTGGCAGGTGTTACTGGCAGATTCTCAAGACCGGACCCACTCCCTTGCAGCATCACTCGGCGTGAGTTTGGATCGAGTGACACAACCGTGACCTGGGCCCCACCGGGGAGGTCAGCAGCAACATACTGGAGCTCCTGCTTTCCACTTGCCTGATCGTTCACCACCTTCACGTAGGGCTCAAGTTCGAGATCCTGGTTCTCGTAGCGCACCCGTAGCTGTGCCCCAACACGCATATCACCACCGCTCATCATCGCATTACGGTCAAGATTAAAACCGAGGAAGGTGATCGTGTAGGGCCCCATGGTTGCCGTCTCGTTCTGGCCAAGTACTGGTCGGGCCTGATCACGTTCAGGATCGTAGCCAGCGGGTGAGATGTAGAGATCTTGCCAGATAAAGCTATGAATCGACGGGGTCGTGATCGTGGCCCCCATACGCTGATTCTCGTAGAGGTAGGGGCGCGCATTAAACGTCGTACTACCATCACTGACCGAGAAGTCGAGAACGCCATGCTGCTGCTCATCGAGCTGGTAGCCGTTGAAGATAAACTCGTAGCCGTAGAGCTCTGCGCGATCGCCAGGAGAGAGGGTAAGGCGCGTTTCGGGGGTAGCGTAAGCGCTCGAACCGACCATGCCTAGCATCAGGATCGCAAAACCGACATGGGCCAGGTAGCCACCGATACGCAGCCAACCACCCTTGAGCGTACGAATGAGCATGAGCAGATTGGTACCAATGGCAAACACCCCACCGGCCACGTAGAGCAGGGCCACGACATCGCGAACATCGATGATCATAGCCACCACCGCAGCCATGACGGCGGCTCCTGCGGGCCAGCGCAAGGCGCGCAGGAGTTGGCTGAGATTACTGTTGCGCCAGCCAAGGAGGGGTCCGATCGTCATGAGGATGATCACGACAACACCTAGGGGCGGTGTCGTCTGCTGATAGAAGCTGGGGGCTAGGCTGAAGCGACCATCCTCAAAGGGTTGAGCCTGGGGGTTCATCAAGGTCCCATCATCCAGTTCGAACGCCGCCCCCATCCAACCCTGCAGGGTATGACCAACACCAGGAATAGCTGAGACGACCGGCATCGAGGTACCGATCCCAACGACCAGGGCCGTCAGGATGATCGTGAGGATCGCAAGAACAAAGAAGCTATCACGCGAAAAGAAGTGGTTGCTGAGCGGGGTCTTCGGGATATCCGCCCGACGCCAGAACCAGAGCCCGAGCGCGGCGACGAAGAGGAACACAAGGAAAGCCACCAACCCCTCAAAGATCCCCTCAGCCACAAATGAGTGAACCGAAAAGTTGGCATAGACACCGCTCCGGGTCAGGAAGGTCGCGTAGAAGACCAGTACATAGACCATGAGCGCAAGGAGCAGGTTCGTTTTGCGCAGAGCGCCGCTGCTGCGCTGAACCAGCATGCCATGGATGAGGGCGGTGAGCGTGAGCCAGGGCACGAGTGATGAGTTCTCAACGGGATCCCAGCCCCAGTAGCCACCCCAACCGAGGGTCTCGTAGGCCCAGTAGCCACCGAGGAGGAGCGCCAAGCCGAGAAAACTCCAGGCTGCAATCGTCCACGGCAGAGCTCGCGCCACCCATGTGTCGTAATCGCGACGCACCAGGGCTCCCACCGCGAAAGCGAAGGGCACCGTGGAGAGCGCGTAGCCAACGAAGAGGATAGGTGGATGGATGATCATCCAGAAGTTGTGCAGCAGTGGGTTGAGCCCACGCCCATCAGCGGGGTTGAGTGGCAGACCCGTGGTTGCATCAAGCAGTGGCTGAAAGGGGTTAAGAATCAGGACAAAGCTGAGTAAGCAGGCCTGCACAAGCATGAGCGTCAGCAGCACGTAGGGCTCAAAGTGGCGTGCCCGCTGGATAAGGAGAGTCGATGCAATAGCCCCTAAGAGCACCCAGATCATGAAACTACCTGGCTGTCCGGCCCAGCTTGCCGCGATGCTAAAGAAGAAATCGAGATCCCTCGAACTATAGTTATTGACATAGTCAATATCAAAGCGCCGCGCAAGAAAGAGGCTAATCAGCAGCGTCCAGGCCATAATCACCGCGCCCAGGGTGGTGTAGACACCGAAGCGCCCATACATGAGCGCGGTACGGCTATTGTTCCGCACAACCAACCCATAACTACCGACCGCGAGCAGGGCCATGGCTATTGCAGTAACGATCAGAAAGGTGCCGAGAAGATACATAGCCACTCTTTCCAGCCAGACAAAGGGTGTCTGGTTGTTTATGCGGGGTCACGCCGCAACATCGGCTGCGCCGACATTATGGTCTGGCGTTACCAAGAAGCGCTGCCCAGTTAACTCTGCTGTTGAAGCTCCTGATATTTCGACGGACACTTCACCAGGAGCTTTTCGGCCATGAAGGCCTGCTCAGTACCGTCGTAGCGCCCAATCGCAACAATACTGATCGCATGCTCAAAGTTGGCGGGGCGTGGCTCATTCGAAATGATCTTGAGTAGTTTACCATTCTCGTCCTGGAGCATGAAGGTGAAACGACCCACCTGATCATACTCGCCCGTGCTCCCTAGGAAGCCCGCAAGCTGCACACTACGTGTTGCATTGATCGCCTCATCAACGCTCTGGGTATATGAGCGAAAGCCGTTCTGGAAGCCGAAAGCTCCGTACAACACCGCGATGAGAATAATCGCAATGCCAGCGATGTGGAGTGGCTTGATGGGAAAGCTTTGCGGAATGGGTGGGTTGACCGATGCCATGGGAACTCCTTACAGCAAAACGCTCCTACCACGGGATACATAGCCCTCATCGTCCTATGAGTCGACCGTCCCACGCTCGGGACTATGCACACGGGTAATGGTGACGTTCGGTGTAGCCGACTGCGCCTGTTCACGACGCTGCTGACGATCAAGCTCATGCCTGAGGTTGCGAGCATGGGCATCGATCCGCCAGAGGTAGACAAAAATGCCGATCCAGACTGAGAGAGCCACTGCGAGGGCAACGTAGATAGCAACCCCAGCTTCGAGCAGATTAGTCGGATTCATGGATGGCCTGCCTCTCGCTGCATCAATGCCCCGGCAACACCCAAAAGGGTGGCACGCACGTGCAGCATCCAGAAAAAGAGCGCGGTAAAGCCTCCGAGCGAGGCGAGGAAGGTAAAGAGGGTAACGCGATTCTCAAGCACACCCGTACCTGGCGCTTCGATATTGAGGAGCGCACTGCTCCCATTCAGGTCGACTCGCTCAAGACCGAGTTGGTAGCGCAAGCCAGGAAACTCAGGGCGGGAAATCATCTCTTTTGTAGCCAGGTTGTAGCTCGGGTAGAGCGTATGCTCACCACTCAGGCCGGGCTCACTCACCCGAACGGTAGCGGTGACCAGATCGTTCTCACGCTCAAGTCCGAGCAGTTGTACCTTGCGATCGCCAAGAAGGCCGATCTTGCCTACTTCAAGGGTGAGACCATCACACTGACTGCCCTGGATGAAGGCACAGTTTGGGTGGAGGGTACTGTCGGCTAAGCGCGGTGCAACAAACACCAGGAAGGGCACGGTCACAAAGGCGAAGAGCGAGTAGACCGCACTCAGTTGGCGTCGTCGCTGCAGATCATCAATTGCCGAGCGCAGGGCAAAGAGAGCTGCGTAGATGAGCAGCAGTACGAAGATAGAGGTCTGACGCGGATCCCAGTTCCAGTAGACTCCCCAGACAACCTGGGAGAAGATCATACCGGTGATAGTAGCCAGGGCAGTGAAGAGAAAACCATTCTCAGCCGCGGCTAGCGCATAGTCATCATAGACCGGCTGGCGCCGCCAGAGGTAGAGCCCACTCAGGATGGCGGAGGCGGCAAAGGCAATTACGCTCACCCACGCCGTAGGAACGTGCATGATGACGATACGCCCAGCATTACCCAAACCCTCGTACTGTGGGACGATCAGAAACATGGATACGGCAACACCGGCCAACCAGATGCCAATGAGCAGCTTACCCAACTGGGCGATGCGCTGCAACATAGGCTTCAACCTTTCCAGACCTACTGGTACTTTTGCCATCCGCCCGACACTCTGCGGATCGGTTGTGGCTTCTCTACGCATCGACGCATACGCCATCGATTATTTCCACCGCCATTGTAGCATGTCCTGAACATGACGTATGGGAAAAATATCACCGCTACCTGGATCATTGCGATCTGAAAACCATGCTTCCTCATCCTCCATGCCTAAGGCATGCTTCAGTTTCGGCTACGCCGACTTGACACGCCGGCTACACCGGGGCTGGGTTGGTTGTTTTTGTGGAGGGCTGCGCCCTCCACACCTCCCGGAAGCGGGTCAAGCTGGTTTGAACCATGCCTAAGGCATGCTTCAGTTTCGGCTACGCCGACTTGACACGCCGGCTACACCGGGGCTGGGTTGGTTGTTTTTGTGGAGGGCTGCGCCCTCCACTCCTCCCGGAAGCGTGTCAAGCCGATTTGAACCATGCCTAAACCTCCCAAACGAGAGGAAACAGGAGCAGTGAGGCCACAAAGGTCGCAACACTGTAGGCGGCAAGAAATTGCAGGCTGGGCAAAGCGGGAAGTAGCCCCCCACCCCCGAGCGTGAGAGCCGTACCCTGAATAGCAATCACCAATGGCGGCACGAGGAGTGGAAAGGCCAGCACGGCGAAGAGGGCACTTTTGAAACTCGCACGGGCAATGATTGCCGCGAGCAGCGTTGTGGCTGTCGCAAGGCAGAGACCGCCACTGCCGAGCAGTGCGGTGAAGATGAGCGGGCTCTCTACCCTGATGCGCACAAAGACCATGAAGAGGAGCGTTGTAACGACTCCTAGGAGGAGGAGAATGGCCAGATTGAAGAAGAACTTTCCCAAGTAGACAGCCAGGGGTGGGGCGGCAAGGCGTAGGGCCGCCAACGTGCGGGTCTCTTCTTCGTAGACGAAGCCGCGCGAGAGACCAGTGATGGCTGCAAAGAGAATCGCGATCCAGAGCAGGGAGGACTGGATCAGGAGCGCCTCATCGGTGCGACGCATGCCGATAAAGGTTGTGCCAATACTCACCATGACCGCACTACACGCTGCGAAGAGCACCATGGCGTTCAGCGCGTAGCGGGTACGGAGCTCACTGCGCAGATCTTTGATCAGAATGGCCCATGCCGCCCCGAGGATCGCACGCGTGGTGGGTTGGGATAGAGCTTTTGCGGAGTTGCTGATCGGTGCCAGCCCCGCCACGGAGGTTCCCTGCTGATCGGAGATCTCCTCGCCCTGCCGAGGAGATGGTGGTTGAGCCATAGGGCGTGCTTCAAACTCTTTTGATGGTTCGATGGGAGGTGTGGAGGGCGCAGCCGAAAAGAGTGCTGCTACGAAACAGCCAGGCGTAGCAGCAGGTCGCCGTAGCGGAGTTCACGGGGGTCATTGGTAGCAATAACTACCATGCCTTGACGGCGTTGGGTCGTAATGATCGAATCGACAATCGCGGCACCAAAGGTGTCGAGCGTAACCGTTGGCTCATCCAGGAGGAGCACGTGGGGGTGATGGAGCAGCGCGTAGGCGTAGCGTAAGCGCTGGGTCATACCCGACGAGTAGCTAGCGAGACGGTCATCACCACGACCATGCAACCCAACACGCTCGAGAAGTTCATCAATCGTCTCATCACGCACACGTAGCCGACGTACCGCGGCAAAGAAGCGCAGATTCTCACGCGCAGTCAGATCGCGGTAGAGCATGAGATCAGGCGCTACCCAGCCGATAAACTGGCTGGCAAGCGTTGGTGCGTAGCTCTGCCCACCGATCTGGTAGCGAATCGTTCCACCATCGGGACGCTGAAGACCGGCGAGCAGGCGCAGGAACGTACTCTTCCCACTCCCGTTGGGACCGCTTACTACAAGAATCTCTCCGCGTACAAGCTCAAGGGAGACATCAGAGAAGACTCTGCGCATCCCGTAGCTCGCCACCACATGATCAACTGTCAGCTTACTGTCCACGTCCCGATTGTACCACAGAGTGTCTGCTGGGAGACAACCTCAAGCCCGTAAGAAGCGTAGGAGTGTATCGTCAAAGAGCTCAGGTTGGTCGAGGAAGGGGAAGTGACGGCTGCGAGGAATGCGTACAACCCTGGCCATACCTACCTGGTCGAAGAGATCGAGCTGGTTAGGGTTGACCACATTATCCTGAGCACCATGGACGATGAGTGCGGGAACGTGGAGATCGGTCAGGTAGGGTTGAAGATTCGTACGCCACATGGAGCCAACGGTACGGCGTAAGGTGTCAGCGCTCGACTTCACACTATCAGCAACCATCTCACCAACGGGGAGCTCCTGGGTGACGCCCAGGAAGAAGTAGAAGAGCCGCCGCCGTAGCCAGGGCATACGGGCAAAGGCATAGGCGAAGAAGGGGCGATCGGTAAGCTTGAGCGGCCAGGCGAGCGAGTTACCATCAATAGGGGCACCAACCGTAACCAGGCGACTGATCCGCTCCGGGTGGCTGAGCGCGGTCGCTAGGGCGACCATCCCGCCCATGGAGTGGCCAACAAGGGTAACCCGGTCGATACCCAGCTGATCCAGAAACCGGATGACCTGTGCTACATAGGTCGCAATACTCTCCTGGACCTCTTTGCGCTGTGACTCGCCAAAGCCCCAGAAGTCGAACGAGTAGGTGCGGTAGTGCTCAGCAACTCGCTCCATCGTGGGCAGCCAGTAGCGCCAGCTGCCAAGCCAGCCGTGGAGGAAGAGTATGGGCTGTCCATGGCCGAGGGCTTCGTAGTGGACAACCTGATTATCGATGAGAATGACACTCAAGGTGGAACCATCGGCTGCGCCAGCGTGAGCCGCTGGCAGTACCAACGCTAGGTTTGGGGTTTTTGCGGAGGGCTGCGCCCTCCACACCTCCCGCTTCGGCTGCGCCAGCGTGAGCCGCTGGCAGTACCAACGCTAGGTTTGGGGTTTTTGCGGAGGGCCGTGCCCTCCACACCTCCCGCTTCGGCTGCGCCAGCGTGAGCCTCTGGCGGTACCAACGCTAGGTTAGGGGTTTTTGCGGAGGGCTGCGCCCTCCACACCTCCCGCTTCGGCTGCGCCAGCGTGAGCCGCTGGCAGTACCAACGCTAGGTTAGGGGTTTTTGCGGA
>CAIWUD010000208.1 GCA_903915775.1 uncultured Chloroflexota bacterium
GCAAGACCACGATCCTCAAGTGTATCTACCGCTCTTACCTGGCCACCGCGGGCCAGATCTGGTTCACGTCGCAGCGCTTCGGACGTATCGATCTCGTCCGGGCTGATGAGAGCACGATCCTCCAACTGCGCGAGCAGGAGATCGGCTACTGCTCGCAGTTCCTCCGGGTATTACCACGGGTCTCTGCCCTCGACACCATCTGCGAACCCCTCTACCGCCAGGGGATGGCCCGCGATCACGCCCAGGCCATTGGTCGCCAGTGGCTGAATCAGCTCGGTATGAGCCCGGAGCTCTGGCAGGCCAGCCCGGTCACCTTCAGTGGTGGTGAGCAGCAGCGGATCAACCTGGGTCGGGCCTTCATCGCGGCACCACGCCTGCTCCTGCTCGATGAGCCGACGGCCAGTCTCGATGGCGAAACGAAGCAGCTCGTGGTCGAGATGATCCGCGCCGCGCAGGCCCGCGGTACCGCGGTGATCAGCGTTTCACACGATCTGGCTGTACTGGGCCCATGCGCCGATCAACAACTGGCCCTGTTGTAGAGCGAGGAGAGCGGGTTTGAGGGCAATGCCCCTCACCCAGGGAGCATAGATGCACTACCTACTCACCAACGCCAATCTCATACTACCGGATGTTGTGATCAGCGGCGGCTGGGTGGCCGTTGAGGATGGGGTCATTTGCGCGATCGGCGGGCCTGATGATCGCCTGCCGCACGCCGCGCAGCACTTCGACGTCGACGGGAAGTTTCTCCTACCCGGTATCGTTGACCTGCACTGCGACATGATTGAGAAGATGACCCAACCACGACCCGGTGTGGAGATCGCTCCAGGCATTGCCCTCCACGCCACCGATCGGCTCCTCCTCGGCTGCGGTGTGACGAGTGAGCTCCACTCACTCTCACTGGACGACGACGAGTTTGGTCCGCGGAGTGACCGTTTTGTCAGCGACTTCCTCGCACACCTGAGCCGTGAACGCCACTGCGGTGCACGCCACCTGCTCCATGCCCGCGTCGAAGTGAGTAGTGAGCGGGGTGTACCGGCGCTCCGTGCCCTCATTGATAGCCCGCTGCTGCGCCTCATCTCGATCATGGATCATAGCCCCGGTCAGGGCCAGTACACCAGCGAAGCAGCATTCCGCACCTACGTGGCCCGTAGCAGTGGGCGCGGCGACACCGAGATCGATGCGATCCTAGAGCGTAAGCGCGCCCTGCAGCACGACACTCCCACCCGTATTGCCCAGGTGATCGCCCTTGCCGCTGCCCATGGCATCCCCCTGGCCAGCCACGACGACGATACTCCGGCGAAGGTCGCCGAATGGGCCTCACGGGGCGTGGATATCTCAGAGTTTCCCACGACCTTAGCTGCAGCCAAGGCTGCACACCAGGCGGGGATGGCCGTCGGCATGGGGGCGCCCAACCTCCTGCGCGGGCGCTCAAGCAGTGGCAACCTGAGCGCCCTGACGGCAATTGAGGCCGGTGTTGTCGACTGGCTCTGCGCCGACTACTACCCGGCGGCCCTCCTCCCGGCCGCCTTCATGCTGGCCGAGCGCGGCATCCTCAGCCTACCCGCAGCGGTAGCCCTGATCACCCGCAACCCAGCCCACGCGATAGGGATGGGGCAGCAGATCGGCAGCATCGCCGTCGGACTAAGCGCCGATCTGCTCCTGGTTGAACCTACCCCC
>CAIWUD010000209.1 GCA_903915775.1 uncultured Chloroflexota bacterium
ATCTATGCAGAGTCAGTTTGATTACATTATCACCGGTGCAGGTGCTGCCGGACGTAGTCTGGTCTACCATCTGGGGCAAGCAGGCTTCAACCACCAGCGCATACTCCTGATTGATGAAGCGCCAAAGCGGCAGAATGACCGCACATGGTGCTTCTGGGAGGTTGGTTCCGGCCCCTTCGAGGCTGTGGTGGCCCGTAGTTGGGATCAACTCTGGTTCCATGGTGCCGAACACTCCCGGCGTATTGCGATCGAACCGTACCGCTACAAGATGATCGAGGGTGGCGACTTCTACCGCTTCACCGAGGAGTGGATCGCGGCGCAACCCAACATCACCCGCCACTACGGACGGGTTGAGCGTATCGAGGAGCGCGGTGAGGGTGTTACCGTCCTCGTCGATAACGAGGAGTACCATGGACAATGGGTCTTCAACAGCATCTATAAGCCGCGGCGGCGCCACCCATCCTACGTTCACTGGCTCCAGCACTTCAAAGGCTGGGTCATCAAGAGTCGTGAGTCGTGCTTTGATCCTGAAGCGGCGACCTTCATGGACTTTCGGATCGAGCAGGGTAACGACGTACGTTTCGTCTACGTCTTACCCTACAACACGCACACAGCCCTGGTCGAGTATACCTTCTTCTCTCCCGCCCTGGTTACCCACGAGATCTACGATGCTGGGCTGCGGAGCTACATCGCGAGCCATCTCGGCATCGATAGCTATACCATCGAGCATGTGGAGTTTGGGGTCATCCCGATGACCGACATGCCCTTTGTTCGCCAGCCCAGCCCCCATGTGATGAATATTGGTACGGCCGGTGGCATGACGAAGGCGTCGACCGGTTACACCTTCCAGCGCATCCAGCAGCAGTCGGCACGCATCGTCGCCAGTCTTCGCACGACTGGCCAACCCTTCTACCGCAAGCCACTCATGAATCGCCACGCGCTCATGGATGGGGTCCTGCTCAACGTACTCGACACCGGCCGTGAGCGTGGGCATATTTTCTTCGACAAACTCTTCCGCCGAAATCCTCCCCAGCGGGTGTTGCGTTTCCTCGACGAGGAGACCAGTCTCGCCGAGGATGTCGCGCTTATGATGACGGCGAATACCCCCGCTTTTGTCGCTGCCAGCCTCGATCTCGGTACCCGCCGAACCTGGGCTGCCCTGACGGCAACGAATGCCGCCGCTCCTGAACGTGAATAGCCGCCAAGTACCTACTGAGACCGTACCTGTTCACACTGCTCCTGGCGGAACCGAGGCTGGGTTGGTTTTTTTGTGGAGGGCTGCGCCCTCCACACTTCCCGCACGCTCGTCACGCAAACCTGGGATCACCGCTTACCCCGATCGTGAACAGTTACCTTGAGACCCTAAACCGATTGGTAGCGCGAAAGGACAACGTCGTCATGAGTTGGTGGAAACGTATCCTGGGTTGGTCCCTGGCACTCCTGGTGGTGCCAACGAGTATCGGTGGGGTGGGTGGTTTTGTCTGGTTGCGTGGCTCACTGCCGCAGACAAGTGGCACGGTACAAGTCCCTGGCTTGAGTCGTGAGGTGACCATCGTGCGTGATGAGCATGGGGTGCCGCATATCAGTGGCGCCACGGATGCTGATGCAGCGTTCGGGTTGGGCTACGCCCATGCTCAGGATCGGCTCTGGCAGATGGAGTTCCAGCGCCGTGTTGGCCATGGCCGCCTCTCGGAGGTTCTTGGCAGTGCGACGCTGAGTACCGATACGTTCCTGCGCACCCTTGGCACGGGCCGTGCTGCAGCTCAGGCTCTGGAGATCCTCGACGCCGATACACGCGCTGTACTTGATGGCTACGCCGCAGGGGTGAACGCCTTCCTCGCCTCTAACCCGCAACTCCCCCCTGAGTTTGTTATCCTCGGCTTTAAGCCGGAGCCCTGGCGGCCAGTCGACTCGCTCGTCTGGGCTAAGATGATGGCCTGGGACCTGGGTGGAAACTGGAGTGACGAGATTCTACGGACGATCCTGGAGCGTCAGATTGGTGCGCAGGCCACTGCCGAACTGACCCCGAGCTACACCGCTGATGGGCCTCTGATCCTGCCCTCAAACCAGATCGTTGCTGCGCCAACGATCCCTACAGAGCCCGGAGCCGCAGCTCGTTCGCTCAATCTGGATGGGTCTGCCCTCCTGGCACTCTCAGTAGAGATCCAGCAGATCGCGGGGTTTGGCGGCAAACTGGTCGGCTCGAACAACTGGGTCTTGAGCGGTGAGCGTACCACGACCGGCAAGCCGATGCTGGCCAACGATCCCCACCTCGGTACACGTATCCCCTCGATCTGGTACCTGGCGAGCATGCAGGGGGCGAGCTTTTCTGCCATCGGTGCAACCCTACCCGGACTCCCAGCAATCGTGATCGGCCATAACCAGCATATTGCCTGGGGCGTCACCAATACTGGCCCCGATGTCCAAGACCTCTACGTTGAGCGAGTGAATGAGCGCAATCAGGCGGAGTACCAGGGTCAGTGGGAGCCGCTCACGCTGCTGAATGAGCAGATTCTGGTGAAGGATAGCGACCCGATCACCCTGACCGTGCGCATCAGCCGCCACGGGCCGTTGATTAGCGACGTTACCCCCGGCACGGGAGAGGCTCTGGCCTTCCGCTGGACGGCGCTCGATGATGATGATGTGACCCTCCGCGCCTACCTGAACATCAATCGTGCACGAAATTGGCAGATGTTCCGTGCTGCCCTGGTCGACTACCGTGCACCGATGCAGAACTTTGTCTTTGCCGACACCGAGGGCAACATCGGCTACATCGCTCCCGGTTCGCTCCCCATCCGCAGAAGTGGTGATGGCACACGCCCAGTTCCTGGATGGACCGATGCGTATGAGTGGGTTGGCTACGTGCCATTCGATCAGTTACCACAGACCTACAACCCGCCACAGGGCTACATTGCGACCGCGAATAATCAGGTGGTTGATGCGGATTACCCCTACCTGATGGGTAGCTCCTGGGCGGCACCTTACCGTGCCGAGCGGATCGTAGAGGTGATCGAGTCGCGACCACAACACACCCTTGAGGAGATGCAGGCACTCCAGGCTGACGAGCTCTCGGCGCAGGCCCGCGAGTTCCTGCCGGTGATGCTCGATATCAATCCCCCGGACGATCAGAAGGCAGCGCTCGAGTTGCTGCGCGGTTGGGACGCCGTCATGCGTGGCGATAGTGCGGCAGCAGCCGTCTTCCAGGCTTACTACCAGGCACTCCCGCAAGCGGTCTTCGGTGATGAGTTGCGCGATCTCTTTGCACCGAACTACGCCGGTGAGCGTGATTTTCAGGTGATGGCGCTGCGTCAGGTGCTCTTTGGTCCGAGTAGCCACTGGTGTGACGACGTAACAACACTAGATCGTACCGAGTCGTGCGCCGAGACCCTGGAGGCCGCCTTTATGCAGGGGCTCGAGCAGATGGCCGAGCAGCAGGGAAGTGATGAGGTGGGTTCATGGCGCTGGGATCGGGTGCATATTGTGGTCTTTCCCCACAACCCGTTCAGCCAGGTGGGTGCACTGCGCGATCGCTTTGAGCGGCGGATCGGCAACGGTGGCGACGGCTACACCGTCAACGTGGCGCCTATTCGCGCCAGTGAGCTCTATAAGCAGTACAACGTCCCCTCGTACCGCCAGGTAATCGATCTGAGTAACCTGGACAACTCCCGCTTCATGCATACGACCGGTCAGTCTGGCAATCTGCTCAGCAACCACTACAGCGACCTGCTCGAGCGCTGGCAGCGGGTCGACTATCTACCCATGCGGCCTGCGCCAACTACGGGTGGCACGCTACTTCGGCTCCAGCCGGCACCGTAGCAGCAGGTGAGGGATGTCCTGGGAGGGCATGGCGCCCTCCCAAACGCATCCATGCCAGGCGGCTACCCTTCACGTCGCCAGCGAGCCAGGATCTGGAACGCGCCACGGGCGGCCGTAGCGCGATGGCTGAGCATATTCTTACGCTCGGCGGAGATCTCGGCGAGGGTAGCATGCTCGTCGAGCAGGTAGAAGAGTGGGTCATAGCCAAACCCTCCACTCCCACGTGGCTCGTGTTCAATCACCCCTGGTAGGGTGCCCTCAGCCAGTTCGGTAGGTTGGCCAGGGCGTGCGAGGGCAATCACACAGACGAAGCGGGCCAAGCGGGCGTGCCACGGCACGTCGCGCAGTTGGTCCAGTAGGTAGCGCAACTGGGCCTCACCCTTCACCCCGCCGTAGCGTGCCGAGTGAACGCCTGGGGCACCGCCGAGTGCCGCCACCTCCAGGCCACTATCGTCAGCTAGCGTCGGAAGACCACTCAGGGCCATGTAGCCCTCAGCCTTCAAGATCGCATTTGCCGCAAAGGTCTCGCCCGTCTCGGCAATCTCCGTCGTAATGCCCAGGTCATCAAGGGTGAGCAGCGTGATCTGCAGGTCGGCAAAGAGTGCCGCAAACTCGCGCACTTTTCCGGGATTGTGGGTAGCAATGAGCAGCTGTTGCATGGTTGGTGCCGTCCTCAAAAGGGTGGTCGTGTCGCACAACGAGCATACCACACGTTGCCGATACGATGGAGCGCCTAGGTTCGTTTAGCGTAGAAGTGCTTCTTAGTCACCTCGACAATCAGAACGTAGCCGATAGTCACCAGAACGATCAGGCCAAGGACGAGAGGTGGGAGCGGGGCGAAGCCCAGGAGATTACTGGCGGGTAGGTAAGGGATGACGAGGGTGAGGCCCATGATGACCAGGGTGGTGCCCAGTAACCATGGGCTCGGTCGACTCTGGAGCCAGGGTCTGCGCGTACGTACGACGAGGGCAACGAGGAGCTCGGTCAGCAGCGACTCGACAAACCAGCCGGTACGAAAGAGCTCTGGCGCGTCACCTACAAGTTGCCATAACATCCAGAAGGTCAAGAGATCAAAGGCGGAGCTCACGAGTCCAAAGACGATCATGAAGCGCCGGATCAGCTTGATGTCCCAACGGTGTGGCGTCCTCAGATCCTCTGCGTCAACCCGATCGCCGGCGAGGGCGATGGCGGGAACGTCGGAGAGGAAGTTGTTGAGCAGGATCTGCTTGGCCAGGAGGGGGAGGAAGGGGAGGAAGAGGGAGGCACCGGCCATACTAAGCATATTGCCAAAGTTGGCACTCGTGGTGGTAAAAATATACTTGATCGAGTTGGCAAAGGTGATGCGTCCCTCCTCGACGCCACGCCGCAGGATGTTCAGGTCACTCTGCAGCAGCACGATGTCAGCCGCCTCACGGGCAACCTCAGTGGCACCGTCGACTGAGATGCCCACGTCCGCGTCGTGCAGCGCCGGGGCATCGTTGATCCCGTCGCCCATGAAGCCCACAACATGGCCCGACTTCTGCAGGGCACGAATGATCCGCTCCTTCTGACGCGGTTCAACCTCGGCGAAGAGCGTAACTTCACGTAATGTATGTCGAAGAGCTTCATCAGAGAGCAGGTCGAGCATCCTGCCGGTCACCACTCGACCGCTGGGTAGACCAACAAGCCCGGCCACGTGGCTGGTGATGAGCGGGTTGTCGCCCGAGACGATCTTGATGGTCACGCCGAGCTGCTGGAGCGTAGCGATCGCCTCGTCTACGCCCAGTTTGGGTGCGTCGAAGAAGCGCAGAAAGCCATGGAAGGTGAGATCCGTCTCATCATCACGCATATAGCTCGATTGGCCGCTCACAGCCCGCGTCGCCACACCGAGCACCCGATACCCCTGCTGGCTCCAGTTGGCGAACTGTTCGTGCAGCCGTGCCCGTTGCTCCGTATCGAGAGCGACTGGCCCACGGCCACGCTCGTAGCTGCTACACACATCAAGCAGGCTCTCGAAGGCACCTTTGACGATCAGCGTATCCTGATCGCCTCTGCGTACCACGACGCCCAGGCGCTTCCGCGCAAAGTCGAAGGGGATCTCATCGATCTTCGTGATCTCCTCCAGTTCGTCAGGTTGTCCAGCGATGATCGCGGCATCGAGAGGATTGCTCATCCCCGACTGGAGCCTAGCGTTCAGCACGGCCCAGCGTAGCACCGCTGCTGATGGTTGGCCCGCCGGATCGAGGGCCGCCTCCAGTTGAATGATCCCACTGGTGAGGGTACCGGTCTTGTCGGTGCAGAGGAGATCCATGCTCCCGAGATTCTCGATGGCGCTGAGGCGGCGCACAATCACCCCACCGCGGGCCATGAGACGGGCCCCCTTTGAGAGATTGATGCTGATGATGGCCGGAAGTAGCTCGGGCGAGATGCCAACGGCGAGGGCGATAGCGAAGAGGAGCGCATCGACGGGTGGCTTGAAGGTAAAGACGTTCGTGGTAAACACGATCAGCACCAGCACGACCATAACCTGCGTCAGCAGCATGCCAAAGTGGCGAATACCACGCTCAAATTCGGTTTCGGGGGGGCGCAGGCGCAGGCGATCGGCAATCTGGCCATAGGCCGTGGTAGCTCCAGTTTGCACCACGACGAACAGGGCGCTGCCACTATGGACGGTTGTACCGAGAAACACCGAGTTGCTACGATGGGCGAGGAGTGCCGTCGGCTCAACCGGCCCTGGCTGCTTACTCACCGGAAAGGTTTCGCCAGTCAGGGCTGCCTCGGAGACATAACAGTCCCTGGCGGAAAGGATGATCCCATCGGCGGGGATCAGACTGCCCGCAGAGAGCAGCACCAGATCACCGGGAACCAGGGTCTCGGCGGGGATCGTCACCTGCTGACCATCGCGCAGGGCGCGTACCATGTGCGCCAGGCGGGCGCGCAGGGCCGCTACGGCGCGTGAGGCACGGTACTCCTGGAAGAAGGAGATCGTACTGCTGGCGATGATAATCACGGTGATCACCAGCGCATCGACCCATTCGTGCAGGAAGGCTGAGATCAGGGCAGCAAAGAGCAGGATGAGCAGGAGTGGGCTCCTGATCTGACCCAGAAGGAGACGCCAGCTGCTCAGTGCGCTATCGGGTCGCAGGCGGTTCGGACCGCTCCTTGCCAGGCGCAACGCTGCTTCCGCCATGCTCAGCCCGGAGGGCTGACTCTCGAGATCGGCCAGGAGTTGCTCACTCGAACGGCTCCAGTAGGGGGGAGCGGGATGCGGTGATTGTATGGCGTGCATGGCACACCTCCTCGTGTAACTGTTCACTTGGGGCCAGCATACGGGAGGTGTGGAGGGCGAAGCCCTCCGCAAAAACCCCTAACTCAACCTTGGTCCCGCCAGGGGAAATGTGAACAGGTACCTCCTCATAAACACCGATCATCCAATCGTAGGCATGTTTCAAACCAGCTTGACACGCTTCCGGGAGGTGTGGAGGGCGAAGCCCTCCGCAAAAACCCTTAACTCAACCTTGGTTCCGCCAGGGGAAATGTGAACAGGTACCTCCTCATAAACACCGATCATCCAATCGTATGCTACGATCACCTGGAGTGAAAGCAAGTCGTACCATGGCCGATTTAGGTTGCCGAGTCGCCACATCTTAATCGCTGGAGGAGGAGCGTTTCTATGTACACCTCACGTCTCGAGCGCCTCTACACCAATCTGCGTGCAATGGGTCACGCTGGTATGGTGCTCATGCCGGACGCCAATCTGACCTACCTGAGTGGATTACGCTTCCACCGTGGCAAGCGCCTGACCCTGGCGATCTTCCCCGCCGACGGCAGCGAGCCATGCCTGGTACTCCCTGTCCTGGAGCAGAGCCTGGCTGCGGCAAGTACAGCGATCGCCATGCGTCTCTTCCCATGGGCCGATGCTGATGGGCCACAGGCGGCCCTTGCGGCTGCCTTAGCCGTGGCATTTCCGCGCGGACTACAGGGGACAACCCTCGCCGTTGAGCACACCAGCATGCGTGTGATGGAGCTACGCGCCCTTGAGCTGCTTCTCCCCGCGCTCCAGACCGCCGACGCTGGTCCGCTCATGGCGGCCCTGCGCATGACCAAGGATGCCCAGGAGGTGGCAGCGATCACCGAAGCGGTGCATCTGGTTGAGCGCGCCCTCCAGGCAACCATTGCCCAGATTCGCCCTGGGATGAGTGAGCGTTTTCTCTCCCGCCTCTGCAGTGAGGCGATCATTGTTGCAGGTGCCGCGAGCGAGAGCTTTGAGAATATCATTGCTGCTGGCCCCAACGCCGCCAATCCACACCACCAGAACAGTGACCGCCCACTCCAGGTGGGCGATCTGATCATCATCGACTGTGGCGCCTGCTACAATGGCTACATCTCAGATATTACCCGCACCGTGGCCCTTGGCGAACCGAGTGCCGAGGCGCGCCAGATCTACGCCCTGACTCAAGCCGCCAACGCGGCTGGGCGCCAGGCGTGTCGGCCCGGAACGAGTGGCACGGCGATCGACCATGCTACACGGCGGGTCATTGCCGAGGGCGGCTACGGTGACTACTTTATCCACCGTACCGGCCATGGCTTTGGCATCGAGACCCATGAACTCCCGAACATCGTTGCTGGCAGTGACGCACCACTCCTCCCCGGCACTACCTTCACGATTGAGCCTGGTATCTACCTGCCGGGGCGCACCGGTGTGCGTATTGAAGATGATATGCTGATCACCGCTGATGGCGCCCGCAGCCTAACCACGCTCCCCCGCGAACTTCAGGTGGTGTAGACAGCGTACGGGAGGGAGGGGCTACGCCCTCCCGTCGAACTGTTACGCTCATTGTGGAGCGGTACCCTGCACGACCGCATCGATCACCGCAGCAAACGACTCGGCCTGCCCAGCGCCACCGAATAGTTGGGGCATCGTAATCGCTAGTGCGACGGCGCCGTGGGCAGCTGCCCAGAAGACATCGCTCAACGCGTCGACACTCCCGTCGCGGAGCAGACCGGCCTCTTGGGCCTGCTGCACCGCCTGTTTCAGGATGAGCAGCGACGTCGCACGGGGCTGCTTTGTGCCCTCCTTCCACTTGATCAGGAAGTCTGGGCGCTGCATAAAGATCAGCTGGTATGCCTCAGGATTCCGACGCCCGAAAGCGATGTAGGCTTCGGCCAAGGCGCGCAGGCGTTGGCGCGGATCACCCGTGGCGGCGTAGGCGGTCTGCAGGTCGGCGGTGAAACGGTCGTACGCCTGATCCACCACCGCGAACAGCAACTCCTCCTTGTTCTTGAAGTAGAGGTAGATCGTCGTGGGGGTGTAGCCGATCTGCTCGGCAACTTGGCGCAGCGACAGACCCTCGTAGCCCTTGATGAGGAAGATCTGCCGGGCTGCATCGAGGATGGCCTGGCGTAACTCATGTTTCTCGCGCTCGCGACGCTCACTGGATGCGCTGCGCAACCGCTGGGAGCGGCTCGTGTCCCGTGGCATGGATCACACCTGCTTGACATACGTACGGGCGGTCTGGAGGGCGTAGATCCGCCCCCCTCCCTACCTCTCCCCGCTAGGGGGAGGAGATTGCCTCTACCTACCTCCGGGACGGTCTGGAGGGCGCTGAAAGAACCCAACCCAGCCCCGGTAGCGCCAGAAGGTCACACCGGCGTAGCCGAAACCTGAAGCACCCCTCACATGGTTAAAAGAGAGAGTACTACTCATAGTGCTGCTCGTCAAGGCTTACCCTGATCGCTGGCGGAACCTGGGTGAGGTTGTTTATGGAAGACGCAGCTCTCTACACCGCTCCAGAGGAGGAGCATGCTATACTAGGGAACTTGTGCACCATACGCAACAGCAAGCAGAGCGAAGGTCAGGGTACGATATGCGGCAGCGCGCACCGCTTGAGGATTTAGAAACTCGGAGGCTTCCCCTGAACGAGATCATTCAGGGCAGTTGTCTTGAGGTGCTCCAGACCTTGCCAGCGCGATCAATTGACCTCATCTTTGCCGATCCCCCCTACAATCTGCAGCTACAGAACGAGCTTTTACGCCCGAACCAGACCGCCGTTGATGGGGTTGACGACGCGTGGGATCAGTTTGCCGATTTTTCCGAGTATGACCGCTTTACCGAGCAGTGGCTTGCCGAGTGCCGTCGGGTACTGAAAGACGATGGAACCATTTGGGTGATCGGTTCGTACCACAACATCTTCCGTGTCGGCAGCATCATGATGAACCTGGGCTACTGGATACTCAATGACGTGATCTGGCACAAAACAAATCCGATGCCTAATTTTCACGGGACACGCTTTCAGAATGCCACGGAGACCATGATCTGGGCAAAGAAGTCGAGCGGCCAGAAGAGGTATACCTTCAACTATCAGGCCATGAAGCACTTCAACGACGACAAGCAGATGCAAAATGTGTGGTTCATACCTCTTTGTACTGGCGCGGAGCGCATCAAAGTCAACGGGAAGAAGGCGCACTCCACGCAGAAGCCTGAGGCGCTCCTCTACCGGATTATCCTCGCCTCGAGCAACCCAGGGGATATTGTGCTCGATCCCTTTTTTGGCTCAGGCACAACGGGGGCTGTCGCAAAGAAGCTGCAACGCGACTATATTGGCATAGAGGCCGCACCTGAGTATGTAGCGATCGCCCGCGCACGCATTGCGGCTATTCCCCCAACACTCGCTGCCGATACCCACCTGGTGACACGTTCCAAGCGCGACGCGCCAAGGGTAAGCTTTGGGCAGCTCATCGAGTCACACTACATCGCCGTAGGTCAGACGCTCTGCTCAAAGGATCGCAGCGTAACCGCGACGGTAAAGGCCGACTCCCAGCTTTTGTGGCAGGATCAGCGTGGCTCCATTCACCGCATCGCAGCCATGGTCCAGAATAGACCTGCCTTTAACGGCTGGGAGTATTGGTACTGCGAAGATGCGGCGGGGAACCTGGTGAGTATCGATGAGCTACGCGAGCGGTACCGCCGCGACCATCGTGGTGGGTAAGCAACCGCCCAGCTACAGAAGTTGCAGGGGCGCTTCACCGTATGGGTGATGCTCTCGGGCAATGACGAAGGTAGCCCGGTGATCGTCTAAGGCATGGTTCAAACCAGCTTGACACGCTTCCGGGAGGTGTGGAGGGCGAAGCCCTCCACAAAAA
>CAIWUD010000210.1 GCA_903915775.1 uncultured Chloroflexota bacterium
CGCGGATCTCCTCGAGGTTGATGCGGGCGAGGGGGGGCAGGCAGTAGTGATCCGAGCAGTTGACCGGACCCTCGGTGGTGAAGAAGCGCATGGGACACCTCCAGGCGTAGCGCGACCACGGCTACGCATAGCATACCATAGGCGTGGGTGTACACTACAGTCACGAACTGGCTCTTGGCCGGGTTTGGTGAAAACGACCCGGCCGTCCTATACTAGCCCCCGTCGTAATCCTTCGCGACGAGGTCGTCATGGATCTCCTGCCCTATCTCCTCCCACTCGGTACGAGCTTTCGTGTCGAGGGTCTCGTCATCGACGCTGCTGCTCACAAAGTGATCGTCGAGCTTGACGCCATCGCAGCGAGCTGCCCCTGCCCGTCCTGCCACCAGCTTGCCGAACGCATGCACAGCCACTACTGGCGCAGCGTCGTCGATCTTCCCTGGGCGGCATTGCTCGTCCACCTGCATCTCCACGTCCGCCAGTTCTTCTGTGACAACCCGGCCTGCCCGCGCAAGATCTTCACCGAGCGGCTTCCGACTGTTGTCGCTCCGTCGGCCAAGCGCACCCTCCGATTGGCGCATCAACAGCTGCAACTCAGCCTCGCGCTCGGTGGCAACCCAAGTGCTCGTGTGAGCACCGAGTTGGATCGAGGCGCCAGCCGCAACCCCTTGCTCCGCCTCGTTCACCGTCTTCCGCTACCCGAACCGGAAGCCCCCGAAGTCATTGGGCTCGACGACTGGGCCTGAAAGAAAGGCCAGCGCTACGGCACCACCATCGTTAACTTGGAGCGACAGTGCCCGCTCGCGCTGCTCAAAGATGTAGCGAGGCTGGAACGCTTTGAGCGGGTACGCGAACTGCACAACAAGGGCTGGCCGCTTCGAGCGATTGGCCGAGAACTGGGGCTGAAGCGCGGCACGGTGCGCAAGTTTCTTCGTGCGCCAGCCTTTCCCGAACGGCAGCCGCGCGTGCTTCGTCAGCCCGGAGTACTGGAACCCTTTGTCCCCTACCTGGTTGAGCACTGGAATGCCGGCTGCCGCAACGGGACAGTGCTTTGGAAGGAGCTTGGTGAGCGCGGCTACACCCGTGAATTGGTCGTGAATTGCCACCCCACTATCGTTGGCCATCTGCGGGTCCAAGCTGGTACGATTACCTGGACTTCTTCGGGCTAGCCTGCCAATGCACCGAGGGCGAGCGTCCTGCTCTGCGGCGTGCGCGACCTCCAGGACTACCGCATCCACTCCTCCCGTGAGCAGAGCGTCATCACCGGGGGTAGTGCTTTCAACATCAAGGCCAAATCGCTCCGCCTCGGCGACTTCAGCCAACCCGAGGTTGACACCCTCCTCGCCGAGCACACCCAGGAGACGGGCCAACGCTTCACCCCCGCAGCCCTCACCCTCGTCTGGGAGCTCACCCAGGGCCAGCCCTGGCTCGTCAACGCCCTCGCCTACGAGACTACCTGGGAGATGGCGGAGGGGCGTGACCGTAGCCGAGCCATCGATGCACCCCAGATCCAGCAGGCGAAGGAGCGCCTTATCCTGCGCCGCGTCACCCACCTTGACCAGTTGGCCGACAAACTCCGCGAGCCCCGCGTGCGCCGCGTGGTCGAACCGATGCTCCAGGGTACCGAGATGGATCGCGCCACGACGATCGATGATATGCAGTATGCGATCGACCTCGGTCTCGTCCGCCGCACGAGCGAAGGGCCCCAGATTGCCAACCCCATCTATCGCGAGGTAATCCCCCGTGAGTTGACCACCATTGCGCAGATGAACCTCGAGGCGCAGCAGCAGACCGCCTGGTACCTGCGTCCCGACGGACGCCTCGACCTACCCAAGCTCCTGGCCGCCTTCCAGCACTTCTTCCGCGAGCACTCCGAAGCCTGGCTCGAGCGCTTCGACTACCGCGAGGCGGGGCCGCAGTTGTTGCTCCAAGCCTTCCTGCAGCGCATCGTCAACGGTGGCGGGCGGGTTGACCGCGAGTATGGGCTCGGGCGGCGGTGCAGCGACCTGTGTGTGGTCTGGAGCTACCCGAGCGGAGTGCAGCGCGGGGTGATCGGGCTGAAGATCCGCTACCAATCCCTGGAGCAGACGCTGGCCGCGGGGCTCGAGCAGACCTGGCGCTACGCCGACGCGACGGGCGCCGAGGAGGCGCATCTGGTCATCTGTGACCGGCGGTCAACCATCCCCTGGAAGGAGAAGATCTGGCAGCGGAGCGAACAGCACGCCGGGATGGCGATCACGGTCTGGGGGATGTAATGTCAATTCGACCCTTTGCTCATACCATGAACTCGGTATAGCACCGATCGCCACACCGCCACACCCCAGCCGTTCCATAAGTGGTGCGGTGTCTGGTATACTAGGTGCACCCGAGAGCTGCAACGGCCGCTTCGGGTGCACCTTTTGTGTGTGCTACGCCGCCTTCGGGGAGGCGTGGAGGGCGCAGCCCTCCTCAAACAGCCCCAACCTAACCCTGGTAACGCCAGCCGCTGCCATCGGTGTAGCCAAACGTGAACTATCCCTGCCTCCGGGGAGGCGTGGAGGGCGCAGCCCGCCACAAAAAACCAAGTAACGCCAACCGCTGCTATCGGTGCAGCCAAACGTGAACCATCCCTAAGCCATACTGTAAGAGAGAGGTTGTGCAGCAATGAAAGCCCGCGAGCTCATGACTCAGGCGGTGATCTGCATCCACGAGGACACAACCATCGAGGATGCCGCCCGCGTGTTGGCCCGTAATCGAATCAGCGGCTTACCCGTCGTGAATAGTGAGGGCCTGCTTGTTGGGCTCGTGAGCGAACTCGACCTGATTGCCAAGCCTGGCCGTCTGGTTGCAGATATTATGAGCCGTGGTGTCGTAACCGTAGGCCCCGATACGGAGATCGACCAGATCCAGCACCTACTGACCAATCAGCGTATTCGTCGCGTACCAGTGGTCGAGCATGGGCGGGTAGTTGGCATTGTGAGCCGATCTGACTTTGTACGTCAGATGGCCATGCGCTGGGTTTGCGGGGTTTGTGGCGAGAGTGTCCGCGGCTTTGAGCCGCCCACACGCTGCGTGAGCTGTGGAGCCGACGCAAACGCCTTTGTCCACGATCTCTTACCCCCAGGAATGTGACCCACCCAAAGGAGAACAGTGATGACAAGGGTCGAGGAGCCAGTGCGCACTGACCTCGCGGCTGAGAATGCCGACGAACTGCGCCACTACTACTACCAGATGCTGCTGCTGCGCCGCTTTGAAGAGCGCACGAGCGAAATGTACGTGAAGGCGAAAATTGGTGGCTACTGCCACCTCAACCTCGGTGAAGAGGCAACTATCGTTGGCCTTATGGCTGCACTCAAGCCTGAGGACTATATCTTCACCAACTACCGTGAGCATGGCTACATCCTGGCCCGTGGCGTTGCCCCAGGCCCGGTGATGGCCGAGCTCTTTGGGCGCGAAACGGGTGTCTCCGGCGGACGTGGTGGCTCGATGCACCTCTTTGACGCTAAGGCCAACTTCATGGGTGGCTACGCGATCGTCGGTGGGCAGGTGCCCCTGGCGGTCGGTGCAGCCTACGCCCTGCGCTACCAGGGTCGTCCTGGGGTGGTCGTGGCCCAGATGGGTGATGGCACCACGAATATCGGTGCCTTCTACGAGTCACTCAACCTGGCCAAGCTCTGGAAGTGCCCCGTGCTCTTCTTCATCGTCAATAATGGCTTTGGCATGGGTACCTCGGTCGCTATGGGCTCCTCCGAGACCGAACTCTGGCGCAAGGGGGCTTCGTTCCGCATTCACGGCGAACAGGTTGATGGCACCGATGTCCTGGCTGTCCGTGATGCCGTCCGTCGGCTGCGCACCCGTGCTGAAGCGGAAGGCGAACCGGCGCTGCTCGATCTGGTGAGCTTCCGCTTCCGTGGCCACTCGGTGATCGATGCCGATCGCTACCGCGATCCGGAACAGGTACGCAAAGGGCGTGAAACCAACGATCCCGTGCGCAACTTTGCGGCACTGCTCCACGATCACGGCATCGCCGATGATGAGTGGCTGAAGAGTACCGCCATCCGTGTCGATCGCGAAGTTCAAGAGGCCATCGATTTTGCCAATGCTAGCCCCGATCCCAAGGGTGAAGATCTCTTCACCTATATGTATGCAACACCGGTGCCCAATACTCCTGGCCCGGAAGAGGCGGCACGTGCGGTTCAGATCAATCGTGGTGAGCTGTGAGGCGCGAGGAGCGAAGGCATGCCAATCATTACCTACCGTCAGGCACTGAATGATACCCTGGGCGAAGAGCTCGCACGTGATCCCAATGTGCTGCTCATGGGCGAAGAGATCGGGGTGTTCCAGGGCTCGTACCGGATCACTGAGGGCCTACTCCAGGAGTTTGGCCCCAAACGGGTCGTCGATACCCCCATTGCTGAAGAGGGCTTTGTCGGGGTCGCTATTGGCGCAGCGATGCTCGGCCTGCGTCCGGTAGTCGAAATCATGACTATCAACTTCGTCCTGGTCGCGATCGACCAGGTGGTCAACCACGCCTCAAAGATCCACTATATGTTCGGTGGCCAGGTGCGGGTGCCCCTCGTCATCCGTACCCCTTCGGGTGGCACCGGCCAACTTGGTGCAACCCACTCGCAGAGCTTTGAGAACTGGTTCGCCTACTGCCCCGGCCTTAAGGTTGTCGCTCCTGCCACCCCCTATGATGCCAAGGGGCTCATGCGCGCCGCAATCCGCGATAACGATCCGGTGATCTTCATCGAGAGTCTGGCCCTCTACGATACGAAGGGTGAGGTTCCAGAGGATGATGATTTTGTCGTGCCGATTGGCCTCGCCGAGGTGAAGCGCAAAGGCAGCGATGTCACCGTCGTCTCTTATTCACGCATGACCGCCGTGGCCCTCCAGGTGGCACAGCGCATGGAGAGCGAGGGAATCTCGGTTGAGGTGGTGGATCTCCGCTCGCTACGCCCCCTCGATCGCCCGACGATCATGGCCTCGGTGAAGAAGACGAACCGCGCGGTGGTGATCGCCGAGGATTGGTACTCCTATGGGGTGACGGCCGAGATCGCCGCCAGCATCCAGGAGGAGGCCTTCGACTACCTCGATGCACCTGTACAGCGCGTTGCTGGTATTGAGGTACCACTGCCCTACGCGAAAGATCTTTCGGCCGCATCCAAGCCGAGTGCGAATAGCCTGATCTATGCGATTCGCCAGGTGTTGAAGGGTTCACGCGGGCGTTGATCGTGCCGCCCCCCCTGCTCTGGGAAGGAGGCGGGGCCTCCAATGAGCTTCGGGGGCAGACATCTGACGGGGTTCGGGGGCTTGGCCCCCGGAAACAGTACTAAAGGTTGAACATCCCACCATGTATACCATTATACGAAACTGCTATATTGAGGAGTTGCCATGGGTGAGGTAACGATGCCCCGCCTCTCCGATACGATGTCTGAGGGCACCGTGGGGCGCTGGCTGAAGCAGCCTGGTGATCAGGTGAGCGCAGGCGACATTATCGCCGAGATCGAGACCGATAAGGCGACCATGGAGCTGGAGTCGTTTGAGAGCGGTATCCTCCAGAAGGTGATTATCCCTGCCGGGAAGACGGTGCCGATCGGCGAGGTGATCGCGCTTATCGGCAACGGTGCCCTCGCAGAGCCATCACCACCTCCGGTTGCCTCGCCACCTCCCGCTTCGCCACCTCCCACCCCCGTGCAGGCCCCCGCATCCGTGCCAACCCCGGTGAGTGATGATCACGCCCGTCTGCTCGTCTCACCAGTGGCGCGCCGCATCGCCGAAGAGCTCAATGTGGACCTCCGTCAGGTGCAGGGGAGTGGACCGGGCGGGCGGATTATCAAGGAGAATGTGGAGGAGTTTGCCGCGCGCCGTGCGCCAGCCGCACCGCCTGCGCCAGTCGCTCCGCCTGCGCCAGTCGCTCCGCCTGCGCCAGTCGCTCCGCCTGCGCCAGTCGCTCCGCCTGCGCCAGCCGCACCGCCTGCGCCAACTGCCACCGCTCAGGTCGCACCGCTCTCGCGGATGCGCAAGGCTATTGCCCGCGCAATGAACGAGAGCAAACCTGGCGTGCCCCACATCTACGTGACGGTTGAGGTGAGTGTTGATGCCCTGATGGCGCTGCGCGAGCAGCTCAACGCCACCGGTACACGCATCTCCGTCAATGATCTCGTGGTAAAGGCTGCAGCACGAGCCCTGGTCAAGGTTCCAGCGCTGAACAGTAGCCTAACTACAATGTCTGATGGCCAACTCGGTGTAGCCCAGCACGCCGCGATCAACATCGGGGTGGCCGTTTCCCTTGACGATGGCCTGATTGCACCGGTAGTGCGCGATGCCGACAAGAAGAGCATCGGCACCTTGAGTGGTGAGATCCGCGAGATGGCGGCACGCGCCCGCGAGGGGAAGATCAGGCAGCAGGATCTGGAGGGTGCTACCTTTCAGGTGACTAACCTGGGGATGTTTGGGGTGGTTGAGTTTGGCTCGATCATCACCGTACCCCAGGCCGCCTCCCTGGCCGTCGGTGCGGTGCGCAAGCTACCCGTGGTGCGCGATGATCAGATCGTGGTTGGTCAGGTGATGAACCTTACCCTCAGTGCTGACCATCGCGTCGTTGATGGGGCGGTGGCCGCCCGTTACCTCAAGGAGCTGCAGACGATCCTCGAGGCTCCGCTGGGCATCCTCATGTAGCTGAACGGTTTGACGGTTGGTGGAGGGCTTACACCCTCCACACCAAACCTAACATCAGAGCAGTCAACAGCCCCATTTGCTACGGGTAACCAGAGCGAGGGTATCTCGCCATCATAGCACCCCCCGTATGGGCAACCCCCCGTGGTTGCCCTACCGTTGGCTTACCCCAGCGGTGAACAGTTACTTCTGCGGCTGCAGTTGCCAGATCATCGCCTGTTGTGGCGGCAACTCAGCGAGGGGGCGATAAGCAGCGACTCCCCCCTGAGCTGTAGCCTGGAGCGTGGCACCCTCGCCCGGAGCTAACAGAGCTACTAGTTGGTAGCTCCCAGCGAGTGGGCCCGTAGCAACATCCAGGGCATACTCGCCAACCGGCTCACTGCCCAGGTTGATCACGATGAGCAACGTCTCGGTAGCATCGGCGCGCAAAAGGGCGTAGACCGCCGGGTGGCCCGTCTCGAGCAGGATCGGCTGACCAACACGGAGCGCGACATGCTCGTTGCGCAGCCGGATCAGCTCGCGGTAGGAGCTCAAGAGTGATGTGGGATCGCCACGCTGGTCAGCTACGTTGCGCCCAGTGGCGTAATCGGCGTTGGGCGGAAACCAGGGCCGACCCGTGGTAAAGCCCGCGTTCTGCTCGGCTGACCACTGCATCGGTGTGCGCATCTGGCGATCACCAGTCTGCTGTACGCCCGTCATGCCGATCTCTTCGCCATAGTAGATGAAGGGCACCCCAGGGGCGGTCAGCAGGAGTGCAGCAGCAACCTGGGCATTCGCGATCCGATTCTGCAGCCGGGAGATCGCCCGGCTCTGGTCGTGGTTGGCCAGGAAGGTTGCAAACTGGAGCGGGCGAAACATCGTGCTATCGGAGAGCATGGTGCGCTGGAGCGCCTCGGCACGCCCGGTACGTGCCGCAGTGAGCATCACCTCGGCCAAACGAAAATTGAAGGCCAGATCGAGTTGATCCCCCTGGGTGTAGGCGGCAACCGAAGCGGGATTCACCTGGTCCCACACCTCCGCCACCGTCAGCGCCTCCGGCTTGACCGCCTTGTAGAAGCTGCGAAAATCGCGGTACCAGGCGTAGGTCGATTCGGCATTCTGGTATACGCTCCCCTCTTCGAGGAGATACTTGGCCGCATCCAGACGCAGACCATCGACCCCCACCTCCTGCAGCCAGAAGCGCGCAACCTCATACATCGCCTCGGTTACCTCCGGGTTATGATAGTTGAGGTCGGGCATCTGATCGGTGAAGTAGCCGTAGTAGAAGCCGGAGTTGGCCACACGCCAGCGCGGACCCGGCGCTTCACCACGCGGTGCCCAGACGTACCAGTCGCGGTAGGGTGAGGCGGGATCACGGGAGGCCTGAAACCAGGGGTGGCGATCGGAGGTGTGGTTGAGTACAAAGTCGATCATGACGCGCATACCGCGCCGGTGCGCCTCGCTGATCAACTGGCGGAACTGCTCTAGGGTGCCATACTGCGGGTTGATCGCGTAGTAGTCGGTAACATCATAGCCGTGGTAGGAGGGCGAGGGGTGAATAGGCATGAGCCAGATGCCCGTCACCCCCAGATCGCTGGTCGTCGTCGGATCACCATCATTGAGATAGTCGAGCCGTTCAATCAGGCCCGCAAGATCACCAACGCCATCACCATCACTGTCGTGGAAGCTGCGGACGAAGATCTGGTAGAAGACCGTATCGTTCCACCAGGGGTAGCCCGCAGAGCCAGTCGGTGGTGTGGCTGCTGGCTGCACCGCCCGCTCCGACTCTGCGGGGAGGTCGCTGGTACGTGGGGTACAACCGGCGAGGGTGACAATCAGCAGCAGGAGCGCTATTTGAGACGGCAGCCGCATCGACATACCTCGCAGTGATGATCAGCCCTTAACCCCACCAACGGTCAGACCACTGACGATATACTTCTGCAGCGACAAGTAGACCACCGAAACCGGGAGGGCCACCAGAATGGCCATCGCCGCGAAGCGCGACCAGGGGACATTCCCAGCATACTGGCCCGTCATATTCCAGAGCGCCATGGCAAGCGTGAAGTCCTGCGGCTTGGTCAGGAACTGCCAGGAGAGGAAGAACTCCGTCCAGCCATGCATGAAGCCAAGGAAGGCGGTCACAGCAAGGGCAGGGACGGCGAGGGGCAGGATGATCAGGAAGAAGGTCTGGTTGGGGCCAGCACCGTCGATAATCGCAGCCTCCTCCAACTCCTTGGGAATCGTGTCGAGGTAGCCTTTGAGGTTCCAGATGGTGAAGGGGAGGCTGCTCGAGACCATCGCCATACCCACGCCCCAGAGCGAGTCGCGCAGGTTGAAGACCACCTTCCCCGACTCGTTCAGCAACTGGAACTGGTTGAGCAGCACGAAGAGCGGCGCTACGGTCGCAATGGCGGGAAGCATCAGCACGGTGATGATCCCAACCATCAACTGGGCGCGTCCGGGGAAGCGGAAGCGCGAGAAGGAGTAGGCGGCAAAGACCCCGATCAGCACCGCAAAGAAGGCGGTACCCGCAGAGAGCTTGAAGCTGTTGAAGGCTAACTGCGCAAAGGTGACCGGGTTGTTGGTTGGCTGGCGGATCACCGCCTCGTAGGCCTGGAGCGAGGCCCCAGGTGGGATGATCGTCAACTCGGTCGGGCGGGAGATATTCCGCGGATCGAGGGACATGCTCACGATCCAGACGATCGGGAAGAGGACCGTAATAGCGATGAAGAGGAGCAGGAGCTGGAGCAGCAACTGCTGAACCAGCGTGAGTTGCTGTCCTGAGCCGGTCTTGCTCTTCATCGTAAGGAAAGCGAAAACACGGGGGGTTGAGGCGGTTGACTGACTAGGCATCATAACTCTCCGTGGCGCGCGTAATCCGGTTCGTGAGCATGGTGAGCAGGAGCAGGACGATGAAGATGTAGACGCAGAAGGCTGCGGCCATGCCGTAGAGCCGATTCTCGTTGACCAGGCGGAAGGCAGTAGTGACCAGGATCTCGGTCTGCCGTAGTGGACCGCCGCCGGAGATGAAGTAGATGATGTGGAAGAGGTTGAAGGTGGTGATAATGCCAAGCACCGCCGCAGGCACCATGGCCGGACGCAACATCGGTAGGGTGATCGACCAGAACTTCTGCAGGCCCGAGGCACCATCAACCGAAGCAGCCTCGTAGAGATCCTTGGGGATGCTCTGCAGCGCACCCGTGGCTACAATGGTCATGAAGGGCCAACCGAGCCAGATATTCGTGATCAGCATCGCAAAGTAGGAGAGGGGCAGCGGTAGCGGCGAGAAGGGAGGCTCAACCTGATCGATCCAGCGGATGGCAAAGAGCTCAGGCGGGAGGTTGAAGAGGGCGCCGAAGATGCGCAATAGCTGGTTGATAGCGCCAAAATCGGGATCATACATGTTACGCCAGACCGTCGCAATGATCAGCGAGGGAATCACGATCGGCAGGATGTAGATCGCACGGTAGATAGCCCGGCCCCATAAGCCCTCGATGTTGAGGATGACCGCGATCACGATACCTAGGGCAACGTGAAAGATCACATTGGAGAAGGTCCACCAGAGGTTGAAGATCAGCATGTTGATGAAGCTGAAGTTGGGAATGGTGGGGAGGCCCTTGAGGGTGCCCGCCTCAAGGCCAAAGAGACCCTCCAAGGTGCGCGAGATCGACTCACCCGTCTCACCGGGTAGACC
>CAIWUD010000211.1 GCA_903915775.1 uncultured Chloroflexota bacterium
ACATGGGCCACGGATCGTACCAGGAACCTCCCCCAGGCTCCCATGAACTGCTCTGCGGTAGTCCGAGCCTTGGCACGCTCGCACAGCGCATGGCGATGCACGGGAATGCCCGTTCTCGAACGAGTGAAACCCCCTGAGGGGTGAAGCCCTCCACGAAGGCCTCTAACCTGACCCTGGTGCTACGAGGGCAACCACAGGGGGTTGCCCCAACCGTCGGTTTGCAGTAAGTCAACGGCTCACTATCTCGCCTAGGCTTCGGGGAGTCGGGTATCCGGATGGTCGCGCATAAAGCGGGCCTGGGCCCAGCCGAAATCCTCCTGCAACTGGATGGTCATCCCACCATCAACGACGAGTGCGTGGCCAGTGATGAATGCCGCTTCGTCACTGCATAAAAAGTGAACCGCGTTGGCGATGTCATCAGGCAGACCGGCACGCCCCACTGGGTATTGTGCTTCTACCAGTCTCAACAGGGAAGGATTCCCAGCCCAGTACTGCTCCATCCGCTCGGTCACAATATGACCTGGGCAGATAGCATTCACCCGCACGCCTTTAGGGCCAAAATCCACAGCCATCTGTCTGCTCAGTGCAATCACTGCAGCCTTGCCCGTCTCATAGCTCAGCCTGCCAGGGGCCACCATATAGCCATGGACCGACGCAATATTCACGATACTCGCCTTGCCCTGCTGCTCCAGGTAGGGCATGGCATAACGCACGCTCCATACTAGCGACTTGATCATGATCGTCAGGGCGTAGTCCAGCGCGCTGTCGGTCAACGTTACCGCGCTGCCATCCGCTTCATAGCTGTTGAACGCGTTGTTGACCAGCAGATCGAGTCTGCCAAAACGTGCGACAGCCGTCTCGATCATGCGCTCGACCTCGGACTGCTGCGCGACGTCAGCACACCACGCCTCGGCCACTCCACCTGCATCACGAATACGCTCCACATTTGTTTCCGCTGCGGCTAGGTCGATATCCGTGACGAGTACGTGGGCTCCACTTGCAGCCAGCCGCCGGGCCGTTGCTCCACCAATCCCTGTTGCTCCGCCCGTGACAATGGCTGCCCGTCCATCCAATTGCCCCATGTTCTTCTGCTCCTTAGGGATGTTTCAATTTCGGCTGCGCCGAAGGTGCTGTCTGGTACCTCCCGGGTTGGTTTTGTGCGGAGGGCCTAGCCCTCCACGCCGCCCGCATTATAGCGGCGAACGGTCTCCACGCGATCGATAAAGTGACAACATCTTCGAAATTAGCTATCATGCTGCTGCTTCCGAGTGATAGTGCCCACCAGGAGATCTTCGAGCTAGTATACCGAGACGCGCATGGAACATCTTTCCCCACCCGTGCTTACGCCGGCGTTAGCCACCCAGTTGGCCCACATTGCCCTAGAGGGTATCGCCAGGGAGTACCCAAACCACCCGGGCCATGTGCTGGCCGACGCCACCGACCTGCGTCACCCGCGCCAGTTACACCCAGCTTTCTACGGCTGTTTTGACTGGCACTCTGCCGTCCATACCCACTGGCAGCTCGTGCGCTTACTGCGCCTGCTACCCACCTTACCTGAAGCTACAGCGATCCGTGCCGCACTTGATGCCCACCTCACCCCAGCGAACCTCGCTGTAGAGGCGGACTACTTCGCTGAGCCGGGGCGGCGCAACTTCGAGCGACCCTACGGCTGGGCCTGGCTCCTCAAACTTGCTGAGGAGTTCCTGATGTGGGATGACCTGGATGCCCACCGTTGGCTCGCGGCGCTCACCCCCCTCACCACCGTGATTGTAGAGCGCTACCTGGAGTTTCTACCGCGCCTAACCTACCCGATCCGCAGTGGGGTGCATAGCAATACGGCCTTTGGACTCACCTTTGCCCTCGACTATGCCGTTGCCACCAACCATACGCCGCTCCAGCGGCTCATCACTGACCGCAGCCTCGACTACTACGCTGCTGACTGCGATGCACCGGCGGCGTGGGAGCCGGGTGGCTACGATTTTCTCTCGCCCTCCCTCGTTGAGGCGGATCTGATGCGCCGGGTACTCCCCGTTCAGCAGTTTAGCGCCTGGCTAGCTGCTTTCTTGCCCACCTTGGCTGCAGGCGGCCCACCCCAGTTGCTCACGCCCGTCACAGTGAGTGACCGCAGCGATGGGCAGATTGTGCATCTGGATGGGCTGAACCTGAGTCGAGCTTGGTGTATGTGGGGTATTGCCGCCGTGCTGCCACCTACGGATGAGCGCTGCCAGATCCTGCTTGCTGCCGCCGATCGGCACGCGCAGGCCGGAATGGCGGGGATCGGTAGTGGTAACTACATGGGCGAGCACTGGTTGGGTAGCTTTGCCCTTGCTATGCTTGGCTACGCGCCAGAGGGGAGATAGTACCAATTCAACCGACGGGCTGAGCAGTACGGCATAGGGGTTCCCCACATTTAGCACGACGATGGATGCATAGTGCTACGATGCGCTATTGACCCCTACGGATCGGTCCCCAGTGGGGTGTTGCGGAGCGACCGGATCAGCGCCGTGGCGGCCGGTGAGGTTTGCTGGAGCCGTCGGTAGACGATCCCAAAGGCAAAGGCGTCGCGGAGATCCTGAACTGGGCGCACAACAAGGTCATGGTCGGGTGTCCATAGACGCAGCAGTTTGGGTGGGAGAAAGGTCACCCCTAGACCGTTGCGCACACAGATGAGCAGACTTCCTAGGGTGTCGACCTCGACCATCGGTTTTAGCGTGTGCCCCAGTCGGGCAAAGGCCTGTTCAAGCACATGCCGCACGCTGAAACCCTGACGTAGCATCACGCATGGGAGCTCGATCAGATCCTCGACGCGGAGTTCACGCGGCAAACGTGCGAGCGGATGCCCCGCTGCCATGATCAGCTGCACACTATCGCGGAAGAGCTCGTGCAGCCGCAGCTGATCCATGAGTTGTAGGCGATCGAGGGGTAGCCCAAAGAGCCCAAAGTCGAGGGTGCGCTGCTCAATCCTGACCAGCATATCATCGGCGCCACCGGTGTAGAGGTGGAGACGAACGAGCGGGTAGTTGCGCTGGAACGGGGCGACGACACGACTCAGCAGCAGTTCGACGAGCGGCTCGATGCAGCCGACCGCGACCTCACCGCGCGTTCCGCTGCTGAGCTCGATCAGCATCTGTCGGCCCTGCTGAATCTGGTCGAGCGCACGCTGCGCAAAGTGCGCGAAGCTCTCGCCCGCAGCCGTGAGGCGGACCCCTCGTCGACTACGCTCAAAGAGGGCGACGCCTAACTCTGCCTCGAGCGCCGCGATCTGCCGACTGAGCACCGGTTGGGCTACGGCACAGATGGCCGCGGCTTGGCGAAAGCTGCCGCTCTGGGCTGCTGCAACGAAGTAGTAGAGTTTCTGTAGTTCCATAGGTGGGTTATACCCTGAGAGTATCACTTATCCGTAAAAAAGGTGTTAGACATACTCGCACTAGGTACGTATACTAGCAGATACTCCAAGGCATGGTTCCATTTCGGCTGCGCCGACTTCACCCGCTGGCACTACCAGGGCTGGGTTGGGGTTTCTTGTGGAAGGCAAGGCCCTCCACACCTCCCGTACGATGGTTCAGCTCGTCTGAGTTGCAGGTTCCACGCTACGCTGCTCCCCTCAATGCTGAGAAGGTAGGGCCTATGGCTACAGGTGGTGATCTCTTACCCCCCCTTGCTCCCGTGGCGCGTATCACGCTCTGGCACACCATGCTGCGCATTAGGCGCTTCGAGGAGACGGTAGAGCGCCTCTTTCTTGCCGGTGAACTGCCTGGCTTTGTGCATCTCTGCATTGGCCAGGAGGCAACAGCCGCCGGCGCCTGCGCAGCGCTCAGGATCGACGACTACATCACGAGCACCCACCGTGGTCATGGGCACACCCTGGCCAAGGGTGCCGATCCAGCGCGCATGATGGCTGAGCTGTTTGGCAAGGCGACAGGAGTCTGTCGTGGGCGTGGCGGGAGCATGCACATCGCCGACTTTAGCGTCGGGATGCTCGGCGCAAATGGGATTGTGGCTGGTGGTCTTGGCCTCGCAGCTGGTGCTGCAATGTCCATCAAACTCCGCGGCACTGCTCAGGTAGCCCTCGCCTTCTTCGGTGATGGAGCGGCAAATCGTGGGCCGTTCCACGAGAGTCTCAACTGGGCTGCTGTTTATCGCCTCCCAGTGATCTTCCTCTGCGAACATAACCAGTACGCCAGCACCACCAGCGCACGGAGCCTTACGGCGGTTGAGGATATTGCCGACCGAGCTGTTGCGTATGCTATCCCATCGGTGGTGGTCGATGGGAATGATGCCGAGGCGGTCTATGAGGCGACACGGGTAGCTGTCGAGCGCGCACGCTCCGGTGAGGGGCCGAGTCTCGTCGAATGCAAGACCTACCGTCTCCGTGGCCACTATGTCGGTGACCCAACAACCTATCGCGATCGCGAGGAGTTGGAGCGCTGGCGGGCTCGCGATCCGCTGCTTCTGCTTGAGTATCGTCTCCTCCAAGAAGATCCCACCCGTGCCGAAGAGCTACAGCGCCTACGTGCCGCCGTTGAGGCTGAACTTGAGGCTGCAGTTGCCTTCGCCCGCACTAGCCCCCTTCCCGAAGCTGCATCAGCCCTTGAGTACGCATTCATCGGCTGAGGCGTAGTGGGCGAAGCCCGGACCTAACCCGGCCCCGGTGCCGCCAGTGTGTCAAGGCGGTACAGCCGCAACGCGACGATGCCTCACGGAGCGAAGCTTATGGACACTATCGGAGCAGAGCGCGAGTTGACCTACGCGGAGGCTACCCGTGAAGCGATGCAGGAGGAGATGCGTCGCGATCCGACGGTCTGGCTCCTCGGCGAGGATATCGCGCTCCAGGGCGGAATCTTCGGCCAGTTCCAGCATCTGCCCCAGGAGTTCGGTTTCGAGCGAGTCGTCGATACGCCGATCTCCGAGGCCGCCATTGTTGCCGCCGCGGTTGGTGCTGCCCTGACCGGCACACGCCCGGTGGTCGATATCCACTTCGCCGATTTCCTCACCTGTGCAATGGACGAGGTGATTAACCAGGCGGCCAAAATAAGTCTGATGTTCGGCGGCCAGGCGCGTCTACCCCTCGTGATCCGTGCCCCGAGCGGTATGGTGCGCAGCGCTGCTGCCCAACACTCGCAGAGCCCCGAGGCCTGGTTTGTGCATACCCCTGGTCTCAAGGTGGTTGCCCCGAGCACCCCCGCCGATGCGAAGGGGTTGCTCCAGGCGGCAATTCGTGATGATGGGCCGGTGATCTACTTCGAACATAAGGCGCTCTACACCCTACGCGGGCCGGTGCCCACTGCAGACGTGGAGCCCATACCGATTGGGCGGGCAGCTGTGCGGCGTAAAGGGCGTGATGTGACGATTATCAGCTATTCACGGACGGTGCACGATGCCATGGCTGCAGCGGAAGCGTTGCAGTCTGCCCATGCGATTGGGGCTGAAGTGATCGATCTCCGCTCACTCTGGCCGTGGGATAGTGAAACCGTTCTGCGCTCGGTACGCAAAACGCACCGCGTCCTTATCGCCCATGAAGCGCCACGGGTTGGTGGCTTTGGCGGTGAAGTGGCGGCGACCCTGGTTGAGGAGGCCTTCGACTACCTCGATGCACCGATCGTGCGCCTTGGTGCACCGCATACGCCCATTCCCTTTAGCCCGCCCCTGGAGCAGCAGGTGCGGGTCACTGCTGCGCAGATCGTTGCTGCCGTGCGGGCCATGGGGTAGTGCGCTCGGGCGAGTTGTGGGGATGGCAGGCGCAACGCTCCACAACTTAACCCTAGTAGTGCCGGCCTGGGCCAGTAACGCAGCCGATGCTGAACCATGTCCAAGGAGGATGCGTGCAGGTTGTAATGCCCCAACTTGGTCTGACAATGGAGGAGGGCACGATCGCTGCCTGGTTGGTCGCCGTGGGCGATCAGGTGCGTCGTGGCACACCCATGGTGGAGATCGCCACCGATAAGGCTACCACCGAGGTGGAGGCCCCTATCGATGCGGTTGTGGAGGAGCTCCTCGCTGCTGCTGGTGATACGCTGCGGGTTGGTCTACCGATTGCCCTGCTTCGCCCCGCCTCGGAGTCGGTGATCACCTCACCAGTTGCCGATGATGATGATGCGGTTGTTGAACCACCGGTGCGTGCCTCGCCCGTGGCGCGTAAACTGGCGCGTGAGCAGAATCTCGATCTCCTAACCCTCGCGGGGAAGGGGAGTGGGCCAGGTGGGCGTATTACCCTGCGCGATGTTGAGCAGGCCGTTGCCGAGCATGCACCGCCCCCTCCGCCGCCACCGCCAGCTGAGGTGCCTGCTGCCGAGCCGTACCCCTTTGGCCCAGTACGCAGCGCGATGCTGCGCCGCTTCAGCGCGACACGCGGCGTGGTGCCTATCACCCTGATGGAGGAGCTCGATGCCGGATCGCTCGTCGAGCTCTACCAGGCGCTGCGTGCGGCCCGCCCACGGATGCCCCTCAGCTACACCGATCTCTTCGCTCTCGCCCTTGCCCGTACCCTGCCCCGCCACCCTACGCTCAATAGCAGCTACCTCGAGACTGATCCGCCTGCCCTCGCCCTCCACCCCTCCGTGAACCTCAGCCTCGCCGTGGCCCTGGCTGCACCCACAGGCCTCGTGGCGCCCGTTCTCCATGCGATCGACAGCACCGATCTGAGCGCATTGGCCCTGCGCCGTGCTGCCCTGGTCGAGCGCGCCCGCGCCGGTCGGTTGCGCCCCGACGATCTGGAGGGTGGGACGTTCACCCTCTCGAACCTGGGTAGCTACCGGGTACGTAGCTTTACCCCTGTGGTGCTACCACCACAGGTTGCCATTCTTGGGGTAGGACGGATCACGTCGAACGCTACTGCCACCCGGCTCACGCTGAGCCTGAGCGTCGATCACCGTGCGGTCGATGGCGCACCGGCGGCACACTTTCTCACCGATCTGGTTACGCTTCTGGAGCAGCCGTTGGCCCTGCTCTTACCACCGGAGGAGGTGGCCGATGTTCGAACTGCGTGATCGCCGGGCGATCGTTACTGGTGGTGGCCAGGGTATTGGTCGTGCCATTGCCAGTGCCCTCCTGAGCCGCGGTGCCGAGGTTGCTATCGTCGATCGTGATGCTGCTCTGCTCACCGCGACCGCCACTGAACTTGGTGTACGCGGCTTGGTTGCCGATGTTGCCGATCTTCAAGCTACGCGTGCGACACTGGGTCAACTGATCGCGGACTGGGGCCGCGTCGATATCTTGGTCAATAATGCGGCCGTACTGAGTACGTTACCCTTCCATGCCCTGGATGAGGTGGAGTGGGATCGGGTGATGGCGGTCAATGTGCGGGGTGCCTACGGGATGTGCCGCGCCGTCGTGGGGCCGATGGTCGCCCAGGGCCACGGACGGATTATCAATATCGCCTCAGTAGCGGGTAAGCGTGGCGGTGGCCTCTTTGGAAGTGCAGCCTATGCAACCTCTAAGGCGGCCCTGATCGGGCTGACGAAGGCCCTCGCCCGTGAATTGGCCCCACACCGCGTTACGGTCAACGCTGTCTGCCCTGGCCCCGTTCAGAGTGCCATGACGGCCGGTATGGCCGATGAGCGCAAGGCGCGAGCCCTTAGCTCGGTTCCACTTGGGCGCTTTGCCCAGCCGGAGGAGATCGCGGCAGCGGTCGTCTACCTCAGTTCTGATGAGGCTTCCTTTGTCACGGGTGACATTGTCGATGTCGATGGCGGAATCATGATGGATTGAGCAGTCTTAGCAAGGAGAAGAATCATGCCCTACGTAACGACCAATGATGGCTACCGGCTGCAGTACCAGGAGCAGGGTCGGGGTGAGCCGCTCGTGCTCATCCATGGCTGGTCACAGACTGCGGCGATGTTCAAACACCAACTCGATGGTCTCAGCGATAGCTACCGCGTGATCGCCATCGATCTCCGCGGTCACGGTGAGTCGGATAAGCCTGAGCATGGCTATCGCATCTCGCGGCTGGCGAAGGATGTCTACGATGCGCTGGCCGAACTGGGCCTGCAGCGCGTCAACCTGTTGGGCTGGTCGATGGGCTGTTCCGTGATCTGGAGCTACCTCGACCTATTTGGCACCGAGCGTCTGTCGCGCCTTATCCTGGTCGACGAGCCCTCGTGGGTGATGCACACCCCTGATCAGACGGCCCAGGATATTGCGAATACGGGTGCGATTGTCGATGCGACAGGGCTTGTTGGTCTCTACAATGCGCTGCGTACCGACGCTGTAGCGACGGTGACGGGCTTTGTAGGAGGGATGGTGACCAAGAGCATGCCGGAGGATCTGAAGGCATGGGTGATCGCCGAGAATTTCAAGCTGCCGGCTGAGTATGCCGCCCGACTCGTTCTCAACCACGGTTCACTCGATTGGCGCGATGTGATTCCCCGCATCTCGCTGCCCACTCTGGTGATTGGTGGGAAGTATAGCCATGTCAACCCACAATCTCAGGTCTGGATTCATGAGCAGATTGCTGGTTCACAGCTCGAGATCTTCGAAGAGGGCGGCGCACACTTCATGTTCCTTGAGGCACCGGAGCGTTTCAACCAGGTGGTGCGCAACTTCCTCGCATGATCATTGTTCGGGAAGCAGTGAAACCCTCTGAAAGGCAAGCTACTTTCAAAGGGTTTCACTTACCTACAGTTAGGCATGCTTCAGTTTCGGCTGCACCGGCGTGACCCGCTGGCGGCACCAGGGCTGGGTTGGTTGTTTTTGTGGAGGGCTTCGCCCTCCACACCTCCCGGAAGCGGGTCAAGCTGGTTTGAACCATGCCTTACACCCGGTATCTGCGTACTACTGCTCTTCCTAGACCTATCTCAGCCAACGAACTCGCTTACCAGGCGGTTAAACTTCTCCGGATTCTCAATGAACATAAAGTGCTGACCGCCCTCAGCCTCCTCAAAGATCTCCAGCCGCGCCCCGGGGATCTGCTCGGCAACCCAGGCCACCGACTTCCAAGGAATCAGGCTGATCCGACCGCCCACGACGAGCGTGGGGAGCGTGATCTGCGGAATAACATCGCGCCAATCCTGGTGGCAGTGGTTATAGAGGAGCGCAGCAGCGTGCTGGCGCGACATGCGGAAGTTGCGCTCGATAATCCACGCCTTGATCTCCTCAGGGCAAGCACTCGTGAGCATGCCCCCAATGAAGCCACTGGTAACCGCCGCACCATCGGGACCGGTCAGGGCGTTACAGGTGGCAGTGACCGCAGCGGGGTCGAAGATCGCGCCGGAAGCCTCGGTCTCACTGGCCGACCAGGTTGGGTTCGAGGTGAGCATCGGCGACTGATCGACCAACACTAACTTAGCGACGCGGTCGGCTCCAAAGAGATCCCAGTAGCACCAGATAACCGAGCAGCCCATCGAGTGGCCGAGTAGCGTCACCCCATTCAGATTGAGCGCAATCAGAAGATCACGCAGATCGGCAGCGAGACGCTGGATCTTGTAGCCACTATTGGGCTTATCCGACTCCCCGTGGCCCCGCTGATCGAGGGCAATCACATGGTAGCGTGAGCTCAAGCCATGGATCTGGTACTTGTACTGCTCGGCCGTTTGCGACCAACCGGGAACCAGAACAATCGTCTGGCCAGAGCCAGCCTCTAGGTAGTGCAAGCGTACCCCGTCACTCGTCGTCACATAGTTGGCGACCGCATCAACTCCGGACATCGCTGTCTCCTTTGTGGTTAGGTTGTTGCACCAGGGGATACCAGGGAGTATACCATGGGAAGGGGAGGTATGGGCGTGACCAGCGAACGGAAGGCGTAGATGGAGCAGCCCACCACAAGAAAACCTCACCCGACCTCGATCCCGCCAGAGGAGAAGTTGGACATACGCTACCGGATTATATTCGCTTGACAGGCATTCACAGAGTTGCTACAATAGGCCATCTTCGGAGACGTAATCGATTTACCACTACGTACAAGCCCTGCTCCACTCTCCTGCGGTTGTCGTAATCGTTTACCTGGCGTAACCACCAAGCGTATGCTCAGCGGAATGGAGCAAGCGTGGCGACGATTCGCGATGTTGCACTGCTGGCAGGCGTCTCAACGGCGACAGTTAGTCATGTGCTCAACAACACGCGTACCGTCAGCGAGGTGACCAGAGATCGGGTCGTAGCGGCAATGGAGGCGTTGGGCTACCAACCCAACGCTGTTGCGCGTAGCTTGCGGGTTAACGAGACCCTGACCATCGGGTTGATCCTTCCGGATGTCGAACTACCTTTCTTTGCCTGGGTAGCTAAGTGTATCGAAAAGGTAGCCTCTGATCTTGGGTATAACATCATCCTCTGTAACTCGGGTTGGTCACTAAGCCGCGAGCTCCGGTACCTTGAGAACCTGCAGACGCGCCGTGTTGATGGGCTGATCTGCATCAGTGTTGGTCTGACCAACGAGCATGTTGCCCCACTACTCAGGCGGCATATGCCGGTCGTCTGGTTTGAAGAGGCCCGCATTGAGGGTGTTTCCGATGCGGTCTTGATCGACAATGTGAGGGGGGCCTACGAGGCAACCAGGCACTTGGTCGCTCAGGGTCATCGGCGGATTGGTTGTATACTAGGGTATACGCCGACAGTGGTGACCTCGGATCGGCTCTTGGGTTACCAGCATGCCCTGCGTGAAGCGGGGCTTCCCTTCGATCGTACGCTGCTCTGTAGTGGTGACTATGAAGCCCCTTCAGGACTGCGAGGAGCGCGCCAACTCCTCGATCTTGCCGAACCGCCCACGGCGATCTTCGCCTTCAATGATATGATGGCCTTAGGCGCGCTCCAGGTGGCTCACGAACGCCACCTCCGGGTACCGGATCAGTTGGCACTCATCGGGTTTGATGGTATTCCACTCACGGAGTTCATGTCTCCCTCGCTCTCAACAGTACGACAGCCAATCCCCGAGATGAGTCGTATCGCGTTCGACCTGCTGCTCGACCGAATTCACGATCGCGCTCCAAATGAGTCGCGTACGGTACGTGTCGAACCCGTCCTCGTCCCACGGGCCTCAACACTGCTCGTCTAGGTTGCTGGTGATCTGTTCCAAATCGTTCGTAGGACGTCGTCGCCCGCCACTGGGCTGAACTGGGGATTTCACGGGACGGTCAAGCCCTCCCTCGCCCCGCCAGTCAGGCGCGAAGGGTCACTTCTCAAATCTTCATCTAGTAGCCAATGGAGGCTCAGGTTGTACCAGACCATTCTGCTCAAGACCCCGCTCGGCGATTCGCTTACCAACATCACCGAGCAGGTGCGTGCGATTGTGAAGGAGAGCAAGGTGGAGAGTGGGGTGTGCCATATCATTGTTGGCCATACCACCGCTGCTATTACGATCAATAGCTATCTCGACCCAGCCACGGGCGAGGATATCATCGCGGAAGTGCGGCGTCTGGTACCGACACGTACTGATTTCCGCCACATCTTCGACACCCCCGCAGATGCTGCCGGTCATATCAAGGCGAGCCTGATTGGCAACACCGAGACGGTACTGATCGAGCATAATGATCTGGTCCTGGGCCACTCGCAGGGGCTGCTCTTCTTCGACTTCGATGGTCCCCGTGATCGGAAGGTGATGGTCAAGATCATCGCCGGTTAAGGCATGCTTCAGTTTCGGCTGCGCCGGCTTGACCCGCTGGCGGCACCAGGGCTGGGTTGGTTGTTTTTGTGGAGGGCTTCGCCCTCCACACCTCC
>CAIWUD010000212.1 GCA_903915775.1 uncultured Chloroflexota bacterium
CCGTTCGCGCCATGACCCGTCTGGAGGGTGTGACCGAGACCATACGTCATGCGCTGAACGTCCTAGCGACAACGCACCCCGAATGGCTGCGCGTGCATACCACCGCGGAATGGGTGGACCGCTACGGGCTACGCGCCAGTGCATACCGCTTGCCGAAAGGGCAGGAGAAGCGTGATGCCTGGGCCGCACAGGTTGGTCGTGATGGGAAGGCGCTTCTTTCCGCGGTGTACGCCGAGCCGGAAGACCATGCACTGCGTACGGAGCCGGCCGTCGAGACGCTGCGCCTCGTCTGGCTTCAGAACTTCGTGACGGTGAACGAATGTTTGCGCTGGCGCACCAATGACGAGACACCCCCATACGCATCAACTTACGGATCGCAACGATGGATTTAGCAACAGTTGATAGGTATTTGGCTCCTTCTGACGCGGTGTTTGCCGTCCAGCCCGTGCCAGTTTCTGCTGGAGGCGTGTCAGGCATGCCACCCACGCCGCATCTCCTGCTCGCAGCGCCTCCGGCATGTGCACTGCCTCCCGCCGTACGATCTTCGCGGCTTTCGGCAGGCTGCGATCCGGTGCCTGCCAACAGCTGGTCAGGAGCATCCAGTGTTGCATGATCATCGCCACCATCTTGGCGTAGATCTCGGTCAGGATGCGCGCGGGACGAATGCCGCGCGACTCATCCACTCGTCCGTGGTCCTTCCACAGCTTGAACAGCAGTTCGATCTGCCAGCGTACCGTCAGCAAGACCAGGGCTTCGTCGATCGTCAACTGCTCCGCAGGAACGGTCGTGACCAGGACGGTCCAATCGCACCAGGCCAGTCGTTCAGCGCTCACCGTGCGCCCCCGGTTCGTGGCATCCGCTCGCAGTCGCCGTCGCCGTTGATCGGCCACCTCCTGAGGAACCCGCTCGGCCACGACCCGACACGGGATGCGGTGCGCGACCCCCATGTGCACGGCCAGGTCTACCTGTCTGGTTCCTGCTGCGTCGAGCACGGCCCGCAGATCCAGGCGCGTGCCATCAGGGGCAAAGATGGCGGTCTTGGGCTTCAACCGGGACACCCAGTGGCGCCCCCCGCGCTGGGCCCGCTGCATGTCATCCAGGCTGAAGAAGCCCAGGTCACTGATGGTCAGGCTCCCCTCCACGGCACGCTCGCGGAACGCGACGGCGCGGTCGGAGGCGCGCCCATCCTGCAGCAGCGGTCCATCCACCTGTCCGGTACCGATGTCCAGGCGCAAGTGCGCCTTCAGGGCCGCGGTACCGGCTCCGTGGCTGCCACCGCAGCCACGGAACTGCTCGGCCAATTCCGCAGGCAAGCTGATGACGGTACTATCGTGCAGCCACACGGCAGGAACGCGTGCCACGAGGGGAATGGCGACCGGGTCGGCATCGATGACGTGGGCCATCGCGGCCTGCAGTACCTGCTGCAGACAGGCAGTCGACTGGTCGCTGAACCAGGCGTTGAAACCTTGGGGCGTGATCGTCACGCCAAGGGTTTCGGCGGTAGCAGCCAGGTCATCGGAGGTCGCATCGGGATTATCCAGCCAGGCAAAGACCAGGGTCTGCACAAACTGCGCCCCCGACATGGCGCGTACCCGTCGCACCAGACCGGTGCTGCGGGCGGCGCGCTCTGCGCTTTCGTTCAAGACCGTGTTCATCGCCGTCGCTACCTGTGGTATGCTAGTCATCGGGAAGTTCCTTTCGGGTGTCAGCGAGTGTTGTATTTCTGACATCATACCCGACTTGGGACTTCCCATTTGCTTAAGTTGATGCGTATGCGAGACACCCCCCACCGGCCGGTACATCGGCTCGCCGTACGATGTCGATGCGCGCTACGCCACCAAACGCCAAACCCACTGGGTCGGCTACACGATCCATCTGACCGAAACTTACGGCGATGACCAGCCGAACCTCATCACCAATGTCGAAACTACCCATGCCGCAGTCTCCGACGATGCAGTTACCGAAACCATTCACGCTGCGCTGGCTGAAACGCAGCTGCTGCCTGAACAACACGTTGCCGACACCGGGTAGGTGAACTCAGTTCTGTTGGTGAGCAGCAAAACCACGTACGATATCGAGCGTATCGGCCCAACC
>CAIWUD010000213.1 GCA_903915775.1 uncultured Chloroflexota bacterium
CCGATGGGTGTGGGTTCTCAGCGTGCCGCTGTGGCCGACACGCGCCTGGCCGAAACCTACCAGGTGCGTCGCGTAGCCCCCCATGTTCCACTCCTGGCTAACCTCGGGGCGGTACAGCTCAACTATGGCTTTGGTGTGGATCAGTGCCGACGTGCGGTGGAGATGATCGAGGCTGATGCGCTGATCCTCCACCTGAACCCGCTACAGGAGGCGGTGCAGCCCGAGGGGAATACGAATTTTAAGGGGCTGCTGGCGAAAATCGAGCAGATCTGTCGTGCGCTGGAGGTGCCGGTGGTGGTCAAGGAGGTGGGCAATGGGATCACGGCCCACGATGCCCGTCGGCTCTATGCTGCTGGTGTACGGGTGATCGACGTTGCTGGCGCAGGTGGCACGAGTTGGAGTGAAGTTGAGCGCTTCCGCCAACCGAGCGACCAGGGTCGCCGCGTGGCCGGAGCTTTTGCTGACTGGGGCCTGCCCACCACCGAGGCTGTACGGGCCGTACGCGCCACTCTGCCCGAGGTAACGCTGATCGCATCTGGAGGGGTGCGTAGTGGTGTGGATGTCGCCAAGGCGATTGCCCTGGGCGCCGATCTGGCCGGTACGGCGAAGCCAGCCCTGGCCGGTGCGATCGATGAGCGAGGGAGTGAGGCGGTGATCGAGGGCCTGCGCGCATTCATCGCCGAACTACGCATCGCCATGTTCTGTTCAGGCTGTGCGAACCTGAGTGAATTGCGCCAGTTGCCGTTGACGCGCTAGTATGGAAGTCGCCCACCTGTCGCTCCGCGACTTTCGTAACTATCAGCGGCTTGAGCTCGATCTCTCGCCTGCAACCACCCTCCTCTACGGTCCGAATGCCGCCGGTAAGACGAGTCTCCTCGAGGCACTCTTCTATCTGGCAACGACACGTTCACCGCGGGTGGGCCTCGATCGTGATCTCGTGCGCTGGGATGCGCAGGCGGAGGCTGGTGCACCACCATTCGCTCGTGTGGCCGCCGATCTGCACCGCAATGGTGCCCTGGTTCGCCTCGAGGTTGTGGTACAACGCCATACTGATGAAGAGGGCCAGCCAACAAACGGGGCAAGTAAGCTGATCCGGATCGACCGCCGCCCCGCACGTGCCCTGGATCTGGTTGGCCAACTCCGGGTGGTCATCTTTACCCCCACCGACCTGAATCTGGTTGATGGATCACCAAACGAGCGGCGGCGCTACCTCGATATTACCCTCTCCCAACTTGATGCCACCTATGTGCGCACCCTGGCGCACTACCAGAAGATTGTTCAGCAGCGCAACAGCCTGCTACGAACGTGGCGCGAGCGCCGCCGTCCGCAGCGTACCGTTGATGACGAACTAGCCTTCTGGGATCATGAACTGGCTACCTCGGGGGCCTACCTGCTGACCGAGCGCCTGCGCGCGGTGGCAGACCTCCAGGCTCTGGTTGGGCCGCTCTACCAACTGATCAGCGGTAGTTCTGATCTGCTCACTATTGACTATCTCCCTAGCTTAGACCTCGATCTGAGCTGGAACGTAGGCAGTTTAGAACAACAACTGATTGCGGGGCTGCGTACGGTACGTGCTGATGAGCTCGCACGTGGGCAGACGCTCCTCGGACCGCACCGTGATGACCTCGCTTTTCGGGTGGGGAAGATCAATCTGGGACGCTACGGATCCCGTGGACAGCAACGAAGCGTTGCCCTCGCCCTCAAATTAGCCGAGGTCGACCTGATGCGTACACGTGCCGGTGATGCACCGGTACTGCTGCTCGATGATGTGCTGAGTGAGCTCGATGCGCAGCGACGAGCCCATCTCCTTGAGGCGATCCGCCGCCCCAACCAGCAGACGCTGCTCTCGGCAACCGACCTGAGTGACTTTGGCGTGGAGTTTCTGGCGGCAATCACACGGTTACGCGTGGAGGATGGACGAGTCTATCCTGCTTAGGGATGTTTCCATGTTGGTTGCGCCGATGGTGCTGTTTGGCAGTACCAAGACGGGGTTGGTTTTCTGTGGAGGATCTCGCCCCTCCACACCTCCCACACATGGGTAGCGTCTTTGGTAGAGGGCTGCGTCCGTCACGCCACCCACTAGCATGTCAATGGCATTCCTGCCAATTGCAGATGTGGCATATCGGTCGTACAATCAACCAGAGCCCACCCCAACGGATACGCCATGCAACAACCTGGCTTGATCACGGTCAATGTCTTTCGTCGCCACTACGGTCGGCGTTACACCGGTCTGCCGGTCGATATGCTCGATCAGACAAGCCTGGTCATCCAGTGTGACCATCGTTTGATGCGCCCCGATCTCTACGATCTCTGCCCTGGCGATCTGGTTCGTTGGCGCCAGGATGAACAGTATGTTGAGGCGGTGATCAGTGCGGTACACCGTGAGCAGAGGACGATCTCTGCCACGTTGAGTGGCTTTCACCAGTTGCCACCCGATTTCTTTCCATACTAATGGTGGCTGCACCGGCGTAATCATGGGCTTTACCACTCATCAGAGATCGCGTATGCTCTACCTGTTCTACGGACCCGACGAACTGACGCGGAGTGAGAGCCTCGCCAAGCTCTGCGCACAACTGCCGGCGGAGGTCGCGGATCTGAACACCACCCGCCTCGATGGGCGGCGCCTGCGTCTGGAGACCCTGGCGCTGGCTTGTGAGGCGAGCCCCTTCCTCGCCGAGCGGCGGATCGTGATCGTGACCGATGCGCTCAAGCATATCAAGGCGGGCAAGGAGCGTGAGGAGCTCCGTGCTTACCTTGATCAGCTCCCCGCCTGGTGTGATCTCGTGTTCGTTGAGCGTGAAGAGGTTGATCGACGGAGTATTCTCTTCACCCACCTAAAAAAAGTTGGTGAAGTATACGAGTTTCTCCCTCTGGAGGGTGAACAGCTCCTCGAGTGGCTCAGTATACGTGCGCGGCAGCGTGGCACGCAGCTCAACCCAGCAGCGGCCCGGCGCCTGATTGAGCTTGTTGGTGCCGATACACGTATGTTGGCAACCGAGTTGGAGAAGCTGGCAACCTATGTGGGGCCGCGAGCAGCGATTACGTCAAGTGCCGTTGATCGGCTAGTTGAGGATGGCCAAGAGCAGAATCTCTTCGCGTTTATCGACCAGTTGGCTGCACGACGCATGGGCCCGGCGCTCCGTGGAGCGCGGGCACTGCTCGAAGAGGGCCAGGCGGCAACCTATCTGCTCTTCATGCTGGCGCGCCAGGTGCGTATCCTGATCGGGGTGCAAGAGCTGACTGATCAGCGGATGCGGCCCGAAGCGATCGCCGCGGAGTTAGGGCAGAAGCCCTTTGTCGTTCGTAAGGCCCTGGAACAGGCCCGTAGCTTCGCCCCCGGTGAGCTCAGAACGATCCACGCGCGCCTACTCGAACTGGATCTTGCGACGAAAACGGGGCGCATTCAGGCCGAAACTGCCCTTGAGCTGTTTGTGGCTGAGGTGTGTAGAACGTAGCGGGGGGAGAGGTTCGACGAAGGGGTAGTGGAGGGCAAAGCCCTCCACAAACTAGCGCTTACAGGAGCCTACGCCGTAGCGGCGTTGAGCTTCTTCATCAGGCGTGACTTGCGGCGGGCGGCATTGTTCTTGTGAATGATGCCCTTTCCGGCCGCCTTATCAAGGCTGCTGATCGCCTCGCGA
>CAIWUD010000214.1 GCA_903915775.1 uncultured Chloroflexota bacterium
AGTGAAACGCAGGAGCACCTCTCTATGGGCCTCTTCGCGCGTAGTGCGCCATTGACCGATCAGTTGGTACTTGCAGCGCTCAGCAAGGTACAGGAGCCTGAACTGGGTGGGGATCTTGTATCACGGCGCATGATCAAAGAGCTCAGGGTAACTGGTGGTACGGTCAGCTTCACCATCGAATTGACGACCCCGGCGTGTCCGATGAAGGAGCAGATTCAGACTGAGGCGGAGGCTGCAGTACGCACGCTCCCCGGTGTCGAGCAGGTAACGATCGCCTTTAGCGCCAACACGCGGAACCACGCTGGTATTCCGGAGCAGGCTCCCATTCCCGGGGTTTCAAACGTGGTCGCGGTAGCGGCGGGTAAAGGTGGTGTGGGCAAGAGTACCGTTGCTGCCAACCTTGCGGTAGCCCTGGCCCAAGAGGGGGCCAGTGTAGGCCTCCTCGATGCCGACGTCTTTGGTCCCAGTCTGCCGCTGATGTTTGGGGTACGCGGCCAACCCGAAGCCTACCAGAATGGGCAGGGTGAGGCAGTGATGATTCCCCTCAGCGGGCATGGGATCAAGCTCATCTCGGTCGGCTTCCTGGTTGACGAGAGTCAGCCGGTGATCTGGCGCGGGCCAATGGTCAGCCAGTTGCTCCGCCAGTTTCTCTACAACGTGGCGTGGGCTCCGCTCGACTACCTAATCATCGACATGCCACCAGGCACTGGTGACATCGCACTCACCCTCGCTCAGAGCCTACCACTCACTGGCAGCCTGATCGTAACTACCCCCCAGGCCGTGGCGACTGCCGATGTGGTCAAGGCGATGGAGATGTTCAAGAAGGTGAATGTGCCCCTACTGGGCATCGTGGAGAACATGGCCTACTTTGAGGCACCTGATACTGGGCGGCGCTACGACATCTTCGGGAGCGGCGGTGCGAAGCGTCTCTCGGCGCAACTCGATGTGCCACTCCTCGGTGAGATTCCTCTGGGGATGGCGGTGCGCGCTGGTGGCGACAGTGGTGCACCGGCGGTGATTAGTAGTGCGCCTGATGCCTACGCCGAGCGCTTTCGCCAGCTTGCGCGCCAACTCGCTGCGCGCATCTCGGTACTGAAGTTTGTCGCCGGGTGAGGTCACGATGACAAACGATCGCCCAATGGCGGGCAGTATCCCGCTCACCTTTGTCGAGCCGCGTACGATCCCTACCTACGCAACGGATCACCCTGCGCTCGACAGCTTTGGTCGGCGCATCGACTACATGCGCATCTCGCTGACCGATCGCTGTAATATGCGCTGCGTCTACTGTATGCCTGCAGTGGGCATGCAGTTTGCGCCACGCCCCGAGCTGCTGACCAACGATGAGCTCCTCCTCGTCATACGTGCTGCGGCAGCGGCTGGCTTTCGCAAACTACGGCTCACCGGTGGCGAGCCGACCCTGCGCCAGGATCTCGTCGAACTGATCCGTGCGATGAAGGCCATTCCCGGTATTGAGCATATTGCGATGACGACCAACGCGCTACGCCTGCGCCGCCAAGCCAAAGCGCTCAAAGAAGCTGGCCTCGATCGGGTCAACGTCAGTATCGACAGCCTGGATCCGCTCAAGTTCCGCCAGATGACCCGTGGTGGCAACCTCGAAGAGGTCTGGGCGGGTATTACCGCCGCTGATGAAGTGGGCCTCCATCCGATCAAGCTCAACGCCGTCATCGTGCGTGGTATGAATGATGATGAGGTGGTGGCCCTTGCCGAGCTCACTACCCGTCATCGGTGGGAGTTTCGCTTTATCGAGGTCATGCCACTCACTGGGGTAGCCGGGCTGGCTGAAGATGGTGTCGTCAGTAGTGCCGAGCTGATCGCACGGATTGAGGCTCACTTTGGGCCGCTGCTTCCTTACGGGCAGGATCCAGCCGACCCTGCGCGCCGCTACCGTATCCCGGGCGCACCGGGGAAGCTTGGCTTCATCAGTGCGGTCACCGATCCCTTCTGCGCAACCTGCAACCGCATGCGCCTCACCGCCGACGGGCGACTCCACTTATGTCTCCTCCGCGACGACGAGGTCGATCTCCGTGCAGCGATCCGCAACGGCGCCAGCCAGGACGACGTTGAGCAGATCATTCGCCATGCCGTTCAACTGAAGCCCTGGGGGCATGGCCTCCCGGAGGGTATTCTCCCGACCTTGCGTGGCATGTCGGAGCTCGGTGGGTGAGCCTTCGCGCTCCGCGTTTGGACGACAGTTGACTACCACCGAGGAGTGCATCATGGCAACCCGGTCACACGTCCTGTTTTCGCTCGCCTTTTCTGGTCTACTCGCTCACGAGCTCGATGCGATAGATAAGCATGAATGGCGACTGCTCTTTGTGTTGCGTGGTATGTCTGATGCACCTGCACGGCGTGCGTTTATTCTCTTACATGTCCCCCTTGTCGCGCTGCTTCTCTGGCTTATCAGCCACCCCAATCAACGTGTACGGACATGGGCCGTCCGAGCCCTTGATGGTTTCATGATCCTTCACGCCATTCTTCATTGGCGGCTGTCAAACCATCCGAAGTACGAGTTTCGCCCGTGGTACTCCCGGCTCCTTATTGATGGCACGGCAGCAACCGGGCTAGCCCACCTTGTACTTGAATGGCGCGCCGGGGCTCAGGCAGAGCGTTAAGGTGTCTGTGGGTAGTGACCGAGGCTGATCAGGCGCTGCCGCTCGATGGTACGTTCGGGGGTATCGAGGCGGAGTAAACGCACTGTCGTGCGTCCTTCGGCAGTGATACCGACAAGCTGTGCGCCCTCGAGTCGAACATGGACATGCCACACCTGGGTACGGGGATTGAACAACCGGGTGAGATCGCTGGTGGCAGGATCGAGGGAAGCGAGATCGGTGCCTTTATGCCGATTACAGCGCCAGCACGCCAGTGCCAGGTTTTTTGCTTCAGTTGCCCCACCATGTTTTTCCGCAACGATATGATCGGCTTCGTGGGGGCGCAGGAAGGCCACGCTTGCGGGCAACAGACAGTACTCGCAGCGAAAGGCGGCACGCTCTTCCACCAGGCGCCGTAGGGCAAGCGAAATATGGGCACTGCTCATGAGGTGGTCGCTAAAAACGGCATGCTACCGGCCTTCATCAGCACCATGAGATGTTCAATCCGCTCATATTCGTCCAATTCCGCTTGCTCGACCGGGCTCAAGGTGTCGTGGGTGCTGCGTTCGAGTAGGGTACGCAGGCGCTCCTGCACCTCAGCCGGTGGAGTAAACGAGGCAATCTGTTCCGGCGAAGGGCTCCCGGCCAGGAAGTCGAGGATGTACCGATAGGTGGCCGCCGGTAAGGCCGGTTGGTGCAAACTGAGCGCCAACCACTCGGGCAAGCGTTCGCGCAGTTGCGCTATTTGTTCGGCCAACTCATCAGGAACTTCGAGAGTAATCGTCACCATAGATGCACCTCGCACACTGATTTGGGCGATGCCGCGCCTCATTGTACCATTCAGGAACCAGCTTGATCCGGTTTCAACTGCACAGCAGCGCACCCGACGAAACCAGCGTAGCTCACTGCGCTCTCCACACCTCCCGTGAGCGTGTCAAGCTCGTTTGAAGCATGCCCCCAGATACCACAAACCCCCCGGTGAACAATCACCGAGGGGTTTTGCTACCTTCGTTATGGTGCCAAGGACCAGACTTGAACTGGTGACCCCCGCATTTTCAGTGCGATGCTCTACCAACTGAGCTACCTTGGCCAGTACACCAGTTTGATCTCCTGGTGGGCGATGACGGGCTCGAACCGCCGACACCCTCGGTGTAAACGAGGTGCTCTACCACTGAGCTAATCGCCCGAGTGAGCGTGGTGCCCAGGAAGGGACTTGAACCCTTACGACCGTGGGTAGGTCACTAGGCCCTCAACCTAGCGCGTCTGCCAATTCCGCCACCTGGGCTCACTCGTCTCGGAGATTATAGTCACAAGGTGCACTTTTGTCAAATGAGGATCAACCTCCAGAGAGGTGTGGAGGGCGAAGCCCTCCCACCAGGGGGACGTGTGAACCGTTACGACGACGAGGGTGGCACGTCTACACCATTGTCCAGTTCACGAAACTGGAGGGCATAGAGCCGTGCGTAGATGCCTTGGCGGGCGAGGAGTTCGGTATGGCTCCCCTCCTCCACCATCTTACCCTGGTCGATCACGATGATCCGGTGGGCAATGGCGATAGTGCTGAGCCGATGGGCAATAATGACGGCGGTGCGCCCCTGCATCAGCCGTTCGAGCGCTTCCTGGACAAGGGCTTCCGACTCGCTATCGAGGGAACTCGTTGCTTCGTCGAGGAGGAGGATGCGCGGATCTTTGAGCATGGCCCGGGCGATCGCAATCCGTTGGCGCTGGCCCCCACTGAGCTTAATGCCCCGTTCACCTACGATGGTATCGTAACCGGATGCCGTTGCGGTGATGAAGTCATGGGCATTCGCCGCCTTCGCCGCTGCGCTGATCGCCTCATCACTAGCATCGAGACGCCCATAGGCGATGTTCTCACGAATCGTCCCCCCGAAGAGCAGGGTCTCCTGGGGTACGAGACCAATCTGAGCGCGTAGGCTCTGCTGCGTCACCGTGCGCACATCTAGCCCATCAATCGCCACGCTCCCACGGGTGGGATCGTAGAAGCGCGGGATCAGGTTGAAGATGGTACTCTTGCCCGCACCACTCGGCCCTACCAGAGCGACAATTTCGCCGGGGCGTACATGGAGGTTCAGGCCGTGGAGAACTTCTCGACCCGTTTCGTAGGCGAAGGAGAGATCAGCGAAGCGGATCGACCCAGCAATGGTGGGGAGATCGACCGCGTCAGGCGCATCCGTCACGCTGGGTTGGGTGTCGAGAATCTCGAAGACCCGTCGCACCGAGCCTAGTGCCTCGCGGAACTGACCGTAGAGGCCCGAGAGTTGGGCCAGGCTGGCACCGATCGTGATCGCGTAGATCAGGAAGCCACTAATTGTTGCAAAGGAGAGTCGCCCCGCCAGTACCTCTTGCCCGCTAAACCAGAGGATGGCCGCAATCCCACTGAAGCCGAGAAAGGCCATGAGGCCACCAAAAGCGGAGCGTAGGAGTACGAGGTGCAGGGTCGCGCTGAGCGTCTGCTGCATGGCACCTTCGTAGCGAGCAATCTCGTAGGGCTCGCGGGCAAAGCTCTTGACGACGCGTATACCCTGGAGCCCCTCCTCAACGGCCACGGTTGCCCCCGCCAGTTCATCCTGTACGCGGGTACTTACGCGCTGGAGCATGCGCCCAAAGGTGGCCGCTACGGCGACGACGCCGATCGTCAGGGCGAGAACAAAGCCCACCAGACGCTGGTTGAGCAGAAAGAGGATCGTCACCGAACCAATCAGTGCAACGAGGCTCGAGAGCAACTGGGTGATATTACTCGTCAGCACGGCCCGTACCTGGGTGACATCGCTGGAGATACGCGAGATGAGCTCACCGACTCGGCGGTTGGCAAAAAAGTCGAGTGAAAGCTGCTGCAGGTGGCGGTAGAGCGCAAGCCGTAGGTCAACGATGATACGCTCACCGATCACGTTGAGCGCATAGCTCTGGCCAAAGGTGAAGAGTGCTTGTAGTAAGAAGAGTCCACAGAGAGCGAGAGCCAGACGGTTGAGCAGATCGTTGTTCTGTTGCTGGAGCACACTTTCGAGCAGTTGCACGATGACGAGGGGGAAGCCAAGATTGATGGCGCTGGAGCCGGCGAGCATGCTGATGGCCAGGAGCATACGCCCTCGGTAGGGGCGGAGGTAGTGAATCAGGCGCCGCCAGTCGAGGGGCTGTTCAGCCAATTGATCAGGCAGAGGCCCGCCGGTGTTGCGTCGGAGACGCGATCGCCGTTCCTGAAACATAAGGGCTACTCCTTATTGTGCCAAGGGGGGATAGCCAGATTGCGTCGATGAATCGAAGCTGGCCGTGATACCAGGGAGATCTCCAACCCCATCACCATTGCCATCAGCAGAACTACCGGCGTCGCTCCGGGAGGAAACAGCACGCTCAATCTCCTCCCGCTATCAGCCCTGACCCCCTGTCGCATGGCGGGGTGGAGCCGCAACACGCCAATGGAGGATGGCGGCACCAAGGGTGCCAATGAGAGCGAGGAGCACGAAGACCAGATCATAACTCGCGATAGTAGCGAGCCAACCCACGAGCATTGGGCTCACTGCTGCGATAGGTGCCAGGGCTGTATTCGCGATGCCAATGTAGCGCGGACGATCCGCGGGTGGGCTGAAGGCAAAGACCAGGGTAAATCCGGAGAGCTGAAATCCGGCCTGTGAGGCACCAACCAGGGCAAAGATAGGGACGAACCACCAGGAGACGGGGGCAACCACCGCTAGGATAATCGCCACAACCCCAATCAGCGTCGAGAGGAGCAACACATGTTTGTGCCCCCAGTGGTCGGCGAGGGCGCCCAGGCCCACGTTGGCCAGGGCCTGTACGCCAAGCAGGGCCGCGGTATAGAGGGCAATCTCGGCCTCGGCTGGGTGGAAGCGCTCAAGGGCAGCCGCAGTGAAGAAGCTATGGCCTACCAGGCCGAGGGAGATAGCACTGCGGGCAACGAGGTAGCGACGGAAGGCAACATCACTGCGCAGGAGGGGCACGAGGCCGCGTAGGAAGCGCTGGAACGACTGTGCCGGTGCCGTGGGTTGGGGGGTCTCCCGCATGAGTGAGAGCATGAGGAACGAGACGACCATGCAGGCGAAGCTGCAGAGTGAGAGGAGCCCAATGCTCTGGGGAAAGGGCCACTGGACGAGGACGATCCCGGCAATCAGGGCACCACCGACACCCAGGGTGCCACCGAAACCGGCGTTTAGCCCGAGAAAGGTACCCCAGCGCTGCGGTGAGACGATTCGGGAGATGAAGTCCTGCCAAGCGATCGAGTTGAGCCCCATGCAGAATGAGGAGATCGCAAAGAGTGAGAAGAAGGCCACGAGCAGGATCTGGTCGGGGATCGTGGGTGCGAAGAGCAACAGGAGCCCCAACAGCAGGTAGGGCAACCGCTCACCGAGCCCCACCACCATCAGCCAGGGTTTGCGGCGGGGCCGTGCGATGATCGCAGGGGTGACAAAGAGCGCCGGTAGGAGCCATCCGGTGAAGAAGATCGCCGGGATCAGACCCTGCATCCAGCGCACACCCGAGAGTTGCTCGACGATCAGGGGGAGTACGGTAAAACGGGACATGATGCTCAGCCCAAAGCTGAACATGCCACCATCAGCTACACCAAGCCAGAAGTTCCGTCGAGTAGTACGCGAGGGGGTCACCAACTCACTCATAGTACGCCAGATTTCGTAGTGGAGGGGGCAGTACGTCTGATCCGCCGGAGCGTACTCTCAAAATTATTGAGCTGGACGTGGAGCCCAGCACACATCCAGGATTGGCCCGAGCGGCTACCCGCGACGCCTTCTAGCTCATACTGGGCGGTGGGGTCGAGGCCACGGAGGTAGATGAGTGGCAGCACTGCTGAGCCAGGCATATGGGTACGCAAGACCAAGAGGAGACCCTCAGCGCGATCTTTGCTCATGTACTGGAGCGCAGCGTATGGGTGAGCCTGAGGTGAGGCGAGACGATACTGGTCGCCATCCTGGACGATGTGGCGGATCGCCTTGTACTGCGCAATCAGCCCTGCCGCCTCGGC
>CAIWUD010000215.1 GCA_903915775.1 uncultured Chloroflexota bacterium
CAACGTTTCTAGGTTGTGCTAGATTTGCGATAACACCCGAGACGCAGAACTCCAGGCCCTGCTTCGAGCAGCCGGGGCGGGCCAACGGGAGGCTTGCTTCCCCGTAGTTCGCTCTACCCCCCTAATGGCAAACCTTGCCTGCTGGGAGCTAGTACGCACGCACCGACGCTACTGCAACCTCCCCACCTCTCCACCTCTCCCACCGCAGTTAGCGGTAAACGGTCACGTCGGCGATGCCAAATCCGAACCATCTCCCTAAGCACGAGGATCGTTATGGCTCAGCGCTCGCAATCCGATACGGATGTCGTCCCCTCAAACGTAGACAGCGGTGGGCGACGCTACCGGTTTGGGTTTGACATTGGCGGTACCTTCACTGACTTTGTGCTGATCGATGATCACACTGGGGCGATCACCAGCTACAAAACCCTGACGACTCCCCACGACCCGGCGGCGGCAGTCATGGAGGGGGTACGCAGTCTGCTCAATACGGTCGTAGCGCCTGCTCAGGCCATTGACACCGCGATTCATGGCACGACCCTCATCACCAACGCGCTGATTGAGCGCAAAGGAGCGAAGACGGCATTCATCACCACGCGGGGTTTTCGTGATGTGCTCGAGATCGCAAAGGAGATGCGCTACGACATCTACGATCTCCTGCTAGTGCTGCCCAAACCCCTCGTTGAGCGTCCACTGCGCCTGGAAGTGACCGAGCGCGTGAATGGACGGGGCGAGGTGGTGGTGCCCCTCGACACGACCCAACTTGAGGCCCTCAAGCCGATCCTCGAACGTGAAGGGGTCTCGGCTATTGCCGTCTGTCTGCTCCACGCCTACCGTAACCCTGCCCACGAGCAGCAGATCCGCGCCTGGTTGCGTGCCCAACTTCCCCACGTCAGTATCTCACTTTCGAGTGAGGTTGCCCCCGAAATCCGTGAGTACGAGCGCATGTCTACCACAGTGGCCAACGCCTACGTGCAGCCCCTTACCGAGCGTTACTTGACCCAACTAGAGCAGCAACTCCGCGCCACAGGCTTTGAGCGTAGGCTCTACTTGATGCTCTCCAGTGGTGGTATCAGTACCGTAGATACGGCAGTGCGCTTCCCCGTGCGCCTGCTCGAGTCTGGCCCTGCTGCGGGTGTACTTGCAGCAACCTTCTACGGCGAGGTGGTGGACGAGCAGAGCCTAGTCTCGTTCGATATGGGTGGTACCACGGCCAAGATGTGCCTCATCAAAGCAGGCCGCCCAACGATGACCAGCACCTTCGAGGTAGCCCGTGTACACCGCTTCAAGCGTGGCTCGGGGCTTCCGGTGCGTGTGCCAGCGATTGAGTTGATCGAGATCGGTGCTGGTGGTGGCTCGATCGCACGCATCAACGAACTTGGTCTGCTCAAGGTTGGCCCTGAATCGGCGGGGGCGGATCCTGGACCAGCCTGCTACGGTTTTGGCGGTGCTCATCCGACGGTAACCGATGCCAATCTACTCCTTGGCTATCTCAACCCCGACTACTTCCTCGGTGGGCGCATGCGCCTCGACCGGGGCGCTGCTGAGCGTGCCATTACTGCCGATGTTGCAACACCCCTCGGGGTGGATCCGGTGGTAGCAGCCTACGGCATCTATCAGGTAGTCAACGAGAGCATGATTGCGGCTACCCGTATCCACGTTGCCGAACGCGGGGCCGACCCGCGCAGGCTCCAGTTAATGGCGTTCGGGGGGGCAGGTCCCATCCATGCCCATCAGATCGCCCGTGCGCTGAAGATGCGAGGTTACATCATCCCCGCAAGTGCAGGTGTCACTTCGGCCCTTGGCTTCCTGACCGCACCTGCCTCCTTCGACTTTGCCCTGAGTGTGGTCACCCGCCTGACCCCCGATCTGCTCCCCACCCTTGATGCCATCTACGCCGACCTGGAGGCCCAAGGCCGCGACATGTTGCGCGAGGCTGGGGTTGCGGAGGCGGAGATGCGTTTTCTGCGCCAGGCCGACCTACGCCATGTTGGTCAGGGGCACGAGATTCCGCTGCCCCTCCCCTTTCCACGCCTGGCTGATGTGGATCTCGATGCAACTCTCCGTCCCTACTTCTACGACTACTATGCCGGTATCTATGGCCATGCCCATCGCCACCTCGCCCTCGAATTGATGACCTGTCGCCTGACCGCGACCGGCCCACGCCCACGCGTTGCCCTGCGGGAGACCACCCGTGAAGGGCTACCGGCGGCTCATGCGCAGAAGGGTGAGCGACCGGCTTACTTCGCTGAACTCGGTGGCTTCGTACCGGTACCCATCTACAACCGTGATCTGCTCACTGCCGGGATGACCTTCTCTGGCCCAGCGATTGTTGAGGAGAAGGACTCGACGGCGGTGATCGGGCCAGGTGCAGACGTAGTGATCGATCGCTATGCCAATCTGTTGGCAACCTTCGAACTGGGCGAAGCGCCATAGATCAGAATCTCACGTATACCTACAGACATCCTGGTAGGATGTCATTCCCGATCTACCCCTGGCCTCAATCTCGTCTGGTGTTGATCCTGTAGTGACAAAGGAGCAAGGGTTATGGCTACACGCCCGGGAAGATTGCGTCGGCCCTCCCGCTGGGGTACAAGCGGAGCGCTACTGCTGCTGTCGATTATTATGCTGATCCTGGCTGGTTGTGGTAGTACGCCGCCAGCTGCTCAGGCACCCACGGCCGCGCCGGCCCCCACCGCTGCACCGGCTCCCACCGCTGCACCGGCTCCCACCGCTGCACCGGCTCCCACCGCTGCACCGGCTCCCACCGCTGCACCACCCGCTGAGAAGAGTGCTACCATCGGCATGGTCGAACTGGTCACCTCGCTCGATCCGCCCACCGACTGGGCTATCGCCGCGACATGGATCCACATGAACATGTTCGACTGCCTCGTCTGGCGTAACCGTGATAGTGCCGAGTTTGAGGGTTGGCTCGCGGAGAAGTATGAGAATGTTGACCCGACCACCTGGCGCTTCAACCTCCGCAAGAATGTGACCTTCCACAACGGTGAGCCCTTCAACGCCGATGCGGTGGTCTGGACCTTTGAGCGCATCCTCGCCGATAACAAGATGATCACCTACCCCCAGTGGACCTTCATCAAAGAGGTCAAGGTGATCGATCCCTACACTGTTGATATCGTCACGAACAACCCTGAGCCCGCCATGCTCAGCAAGATCTCCGGTACTGGCTGTGGTATCCAGGCCCCTGTCGCCGGCAAGGCACAGCAGGGCGGTGCCGAGTATAAGCCCGTGGGTACGGGCCCCTTCAAGTTCGCCGAGTGG
>CAIWUD010000216.1 GCA_903915775.1 uncultured Chloroflexota bacterium
CGACCGTGGCTGGGGCAGGACAGCAACGAGCATTGTACGGAGCAGTCCCGCCTCCTGATTCGCACCGCCTCGAACGCCTACTTCCCGCAGCTGCTCACCGTCCTCTCCATCCCCGAGCGGGACCGCGGGCTCGATCCGGTCGTACAGGAGCTCTGGGAGCGCCTCAGCGTGGCCACGGACGCCACCAAGCTCGCGTTGCTACGGCAGCTCTTCCTGGATATTGCACAAAAGCTCGCCCCCTTCAGTGACGAAGAGATCCTCGCCGCCATTGAGCGCAAGCACCATGGCGTACTAGCAGCCGAGAAGCCGCTCAAGCAGGTCGAGTTGGACGCCATCCTCGCCGCGCCGGAGGGCTACGGCGACGACCTCCCCCTGAACGAAGCGTTCCACGCACGCCGCCTCCCGGAGCAGGTCTGGCGGCGGGGGAGCATCAGTGCGGAGATTGCAGCGGTCTACCAGTTGCACCGCCTGCGCGAAGTCGTAACCCTCGTCGGATTTACGCGCTTTGAGGCGATCGCCGCCGACATCAACGGCGAATACGAGCAAGAGGTCGAGCGAGCGGCCATTGCCACTGAACCGAGCTGGTTTCCCGCCCTAGAGAACCATGGGGAGGGCATCTTCATCCAGCTACGCACCCACGCAGTGGAGCAGTGGCTCGAACGAACAGCGGTTCAGCAGCGTCTCAACGCCCTGGGTGCCGGGCACGAGGCGTGGCAGGCGCGGCGGGCCTCCCAGCACACCTTCCCAGGCGGCCCCTACATCCTCCTCCACACCCTCGCGCACATGCTCCTCCAATCGCTGGCGCTCCACTGCGGCTACCCGATGAGCGCGATCCGTGAGCGGATCTACGCGGACGCAGCGAACGGGCGCTACGGCATCCTCCTCTACACCGGGAGCCCCGACTCCAGTGGTACCCTTGGCGGGCTCGTGCAGCAGGCGCGAGCGATCGAAGAGCATCTCGCCAACGCCCTACGCATCGGCACGCTCTGCTCCAACGACCCCATCTGTGCGCAGCACATCCCCGACGACCGCCTGGAGGGGCGCTGGCTCCTCGGCGCGGCGTGCCACGGCTGCGCCCTGATCGGAGAATCATCGTGCGAGATGCGCAACGACTACCTCGACCGCGCCCTGGTCGTTCCGGTGCTGGGGCACGAACAGGCAGCCTTCTTCACGTAGCACCCGCCGCCCCGCAGCGAGTTGCTGGCAAGTGGTATACTACGAGCCAGGACTCCACAACATTTCATCAGGATGGCTTCATGGATAGGTATCGTGCCTGGTTTGCCGCACAAGATAACCCCAACGAGCGCTACCCGCTCACCGAAGTAGTCTACTACTCACAATCTGGTGGGCTCCTTGAAGTGAGCCACGATATGGCGGCTCTGCGCCAGCGTAGCGCCGCAGAGTGGCGCCAACTCTTCGAGAGTCGCTGGATGCGTACCAGTTGGCCCTATGGCTCGGGAGTCTGGGGTAAAAAAGAGTGGGTCTGTCCAGAGATCGCCGACGAGAACATTGTCAGTATGTTCGAGGGGGGCACCAACCTCTTCTGGGCCGAACGCTTTGGGCGTGAGATTGGAGTCGAGGATCTCTGGATCAAGCTCTGTGGCAATAGCCATACGGGTTCATTCAAAGATCTGGGCATGACGGTGCTCGTCAGTGTGGTGAAGCAGATGATGAGCGAGGGTAAGCCGATCCGCGCCGTCGCTTGTGCCTCAACTGGTGACACCTCGGCAGCTCTTGCCGCCTACGGTGCTGCCGCGGGCATCCCGACGATCGTCTTCCTGCCCAAGGGCAAGGTGAGTACTGCCCAGTTGGTCCAGCCGATCGCCCACGGTGCCACGGTCATCTCCATCGATAGTGACTTTGATGGCTGTATGCGCATCGTACGCGACGTAACTGCCGATCCGAATAGCGGGATCTACCTGGCCAACTCGCTCAACTCGCTCCGTATCGAGGGTCAGAAGACGGTGGGAATTGAGATTGCACAGCAGTTTGACTGGCAGGTGCCCGATTGGATCGTCATCCCGGGTGGTAATCTGGGCAATACCTTCGCCTTGGGCAAGGGGCTGCGCCTGATGCACGAACTCGGGTTGATCGACCGGTTACCGCGGATCGTCTGCGCCCAGGCAGAGCATGCGAATCCCCTCTACCGTGCCTTCTGCAACGATTGGCACTACAGCCCGATCGCTGCCCGACCGACCCTCGCCTCGGCTATTCAGATTGGCGACCCGGTGAGTATTAAGCGGGCTATCTCGACGCTGCAACAGTTCGATGGGATCGTCGAGCAGGCCAGTGAGCAGGAGTTGGCCGACGCGGCGGCACGCGCCGATCGCACCGGGGCCTACGCCTGCCCCCATACCGGTGTTGCCCTCGCCGCAACCATTAAACTGGTGAACCGCGGGATTATCAAGCGCAGCGACCGGGTCGTTGTCGTCTCGACGGCCCACGGTCTGAAGTTCAGCGGCTTTAAGGTCCACTACCACGAGAATAGCCTGCGCGATGTCGTCGGTACCTTTGCCAACCCACCGATTGAACTTCCCGCAGATGTCGATGCGGTCCGGCGTGCACTGGCCCAGCGCATGGATGCACCGGTAGCGCCATCTCGGTGAAAGGTTCGCCAAGCGCGCATGGCCCGCGAGCCGGAGCGCAAGAGCAGGTCTTCTATGGTTCTGACAGGCTACGTACGCCGTATTGATGCCCATCTCAGCCCCGCAGCGGTGATCGACCCAGCCGCTGTGGCGGGGGGCGATCCGGCGCTGCTGGCAGCAGCCTGTCTCGCTGAGGTCGACCAAGACTTTGCCCTGCGCGCCGGCGAAGGTGACCTGCTCGTGATCAATGGGGCGCTTGAGGGCGGTGGCGACCCAGAGCTTGCACTGGATGCACTCCAGGCGGTGGGCATTGCCGCCATCGTCTGTCGGCAGGCAGCCGCAGAGATCGTGGTAGTGGCGGATCGCTATGGCCTTCCGATCGTGCATGCCCCCGAAGCCGTGCCACTCCTGTACGAAGGGACGCTGCTCCGCCTCGATCTGGAGCGTGGCCTGGTTGAGGGGGCTGGCGCACGTTGGGAGGTTGCACCCCTGATCCAATCAACGCTAGACAACGTGCGGCGCGTCCAACTGCTGGCGCGCATGCGGCGGGTGGTAGAAGAAGAGGGTTTTGCCGAGTGATGCGTGCGAAGGAGTTTCGGAACCAGATTGGCCTTCAGATCCGCCAGGGCAGCCCGGCGGAGCCGCGTTGTGCCCATGCGGGTGAGTGTGGTGGCTGTTCCTTCCAGGATCGTCTCTACGCCGATCAGGTGGCGGCAAAGGGCGCTATCGTTGCACAGCTCTTCTCAGCAGCCGGTATTGCGCTGCCCGATGGTGACGCTAGCCGTGTGGTGCCCTCCCCCGAGCCCTACGGCTACCGTACACGCATGGACTATGTAACGACCAAAGGGCGTTTTGGCCTGCGTGCACGTGGCAAGTTCAACTATGTGATCGACCTGCACGAGTGCCATCTGATCCCCCCGCCAGCCTTCGCCGCCGCACGTGCGATTTGGGTCGCTGCATGTGAGCTCGGACTCCCCGACTACAACATGCGTAGCCACGAGGGCTTCATGCGCTACATCGTGGTGCGCCGCAGCCCGACCGATGCCCTGCTGATCGCCATGGTGACTGCAGCGGGCGACTACGCCGCCGAGATGGAGCAGCTCGCCACCCTCGCACTGGCCCAGCCAGGTGTAGTGGGCTTTCACTGGCTGCTCAACGATACGCTTACCGATCTCTCGTTCGGGACCGTGGTGCGCTCTTGGGGTGCAGCGCTGCTGAGCATGGAGGTTGGAGCGACACAGCTGGCAATTGGCCCGAATACCTTCTTTCAGAATAATGTGCACCTCCTGGGCCAACTCCTCGACGATGTGCGCCTTGCAGCCATGAGTGTTGGCGAGGCACCGCGTATAGCCGATCTCTACGGAGGAGTTGGCACGATCGCACTCCACCTAGCACCCTTCAGCACGAGTGTCGCGTGTGTGGAGGCAGTGAGTGAGAGTGCGGAGCTGGCGGCGCAGAATGCGGCGGCGGCGGGTATCACCAATGTGCGTACGCATGCGCAAGATGTCCTCGCCTTTTTACGTGAGCAAGCGAACGGGAACTACGCTGTTGTAGTGGTCGACCCGCCACGTACCGGGATGGGTCCCGCAGTCTGTACCGAACTGCTACGGATGCGGCCACAGCGCCTGATCTATATCTCGTGTAATCCATTGACGCAGATCGAAGATCTGCGTAACTTAGAGGCGGGCTACCGCCTAACCTCCTTTCAGAGCTACGACATGTTTCCCCATACTCCACACCTGGAGACGTTGGCACTGCTTGATCGGGTGTAAATTTCTATAGGGTAAGCATCGTGAAGCGTTTGGGTGACCATCCAACGAACCGCCGTTCAACCGATCAGCAGCAGCGGAGGGCACAGCAACCCAAGACGCCCCTCTTCCCGCTGGAGGCTGATGATATCGCGCCACGTAGTCGTCGGCTCCCACCCGCTCCCCTTGAGCCGCTGCTCGGCGATATTGATGCGGTGCTGCCAACGAAGGCTATCCCACCTGGGAGCGTGCGCGGTAGTGACGGCTCCCAGCAGACGGCGGCTCCTGCCAACACTCCGTGGCACTGGGAGCCGATCCTACCCCAGGCCGGCTCAGAGAGCCCAACCCGTCTGAGGCTCCAGACAACCACCTCACCCGAGGTGGAGCACGCACACGGCCAGTTGAAGACGACCCGCGGACTGTTATTCCAGGCTGAACAGCTCCTTACGCAGCAACGCCCCCTGGATCGGCGCAGCCATGGAAGAGTGGTTGGACAGAAGAACTGGATGGTCGCAGCCCTGCTGGCTGGATTGCTCCTTCTACTGATACCGCTCCTGGTGATCCGATCAGGCAGCGTAGAGCTCAGCCAATGGAGCGGCTTCCAGAGCAATGCAGCCATTGCACCAATTGGCGCCTATCAACCCCTCGTTGGGACTGCCCGACCGGTAGGTGAC
>CAIWUD010000217.1 GCA_903915775.1 uncultured Chloroflexota bacterium
CCCATATTTAATCACCCTGCAAATGAAAATCATCCTGATTTTTTTCAGGATTTTTTGTAAGCCTCAATTTCCGCGGAAGCGTGTCAAGCTGGTTTGAAACATGCCTAAGGCAACGGTCAGGGCACCCCCCGTGGTTGCCCTGACCATCACTGAAACGGTCCGTTGGGGGGCAGCCCATGCTTCCGCACTTCAACTGGCCTCTGTCGCCTCGGCCCAGAAGCGTTCAACCTGTCGACGGAGCTGGGTATGCTCTTCCCGGGCCAGTTGTTGGTCGTCGCGCAGGATCAACTCTGCCTCCGCACGTGCGGCGTGCAGCAGCCGGGTATCAGCCAGACGGGCGACCTTGAGGTCGGGTGTGCCACTCTGGCGGGTACCGAAGAACTCACCAGGCCCGCGCAGTTGCAGATCGATCTCGGCCAGTTTGAAGCCATCCGTGGTCTGCTCCATCGCGCTCAAGCGCTGTTTCGTCACCTCGTTATCGTCCTTATCGCTGATCAGGATACAGTAGCTCTGGTGTTGGCCCCGACCAACCCGGCCGCGGAACTGGTGGAGTTGCGCCAGACCGAAGCGTTCAGCACCCTCGATGATGATTGTCGAAGCGTTAGGGATATCGATGCCAACTTCGATAACAGCGGTGGCAACGAGAATATCAAACTGGCGATCGCGGAAGGCGACCATCACCTCATCCTTTTCCCGTGGGAGCATGCGGCCATGGAGCAGGGCAACGCGCAGATCAGGAAAAACTTCTGACTGGAGTCGCTCGTACATCTCCTCAGCCGAAGGGAGATCGATCTTCTCACTCTCCTCGACCAGTGGGCAGATCACGAATGCCTGACGCCCCTGCTCAATCTCGCGGCGGGTGTGGCGATAGGCCTTGGCCCGATCGGTCTTCTTTATCCAGCGCGTACGGATGGGCTGGCGACCGGGTGGCAACTCATCGAGGATCGAGGTGTCAAGGTCGCCGTAGATGGTCATGGTCAGCGTTCGCGGGATCGGGGTAGCCGTCATGACCAGCAGGTGGGGATTGAACCCCTTGTTCCGCAAGCGTTGCCGCTGCTCGACGCCGAAGCGGTGCTGCTCATCGACCACCACCAGGCCCAGGGCGTTGAAGCGGACATGGTCGGTGATCAGGGCGTGGGTTCCGATGACCAGATCGACCTCACCCTGAGCGATACCCTCAAGCACACGCCGGCGCTCGCGGCTCCCCAGGCTCCCCGTGAGTAGGGCTACCCGTACACCATGCCCTTCCATGTCGTCGGCGTCACTCATCCCCAGGATCGCCTTCATCTCGGCCAGTCGTGCCGCCTCTTCTGCATCGAACTGGGGCTCCCCGCGCTCCTCGGCTGGGGCACGGGGCACGGCTACACGACTGAGGAGCCGTTTGAGGCCCTTGTAGTGCTGTTCAGCAAGGATCTCAGTAGGGGCCATCAGCGCCCCCTGGAAGCCGTTGCCGATGGCTTGGAGAAGGGCGGCAGCAGCAACAAGGGTCTTTCCCGAGCCAACGTCGCCCTGCAGCAGACGGGCCATGGGCCGCGGCTGGGCCATATCACGGAAGATCTCGTCGAGTGAGCGCTGCTGAGCGCTGGTGAGCTGGAAAGGGAGTTGACGCTGCAATTCGGCGTAGAGGTCGGGGAGGAGGGGCATGGCGTAGCCAAGCTCGCCCTGCCAGAGTAGCTTACGCTGCAGGATGCCGATCTGGATGGCGAGAAACTCATCGAAGCCGAGGCGCGTGCGGGCACGCTCAAGTTGGCTGTTGTCGTCGGGGTAGTGGATCTGGGCCAACGCCTGGCCAAGGGGTAGGAGCTGCTGCCGTAGCCGGGTGGCTTCAGGGAGATGATCGACCAGCTTGGGGGTCATGGTGTCGACCACCAGTTTGATGATCGCACGGGCATTCCGCTCAAGCAGCCCCTTGGTGAGGGGGTGCACCGGCACGAGGCGTCCGGTGTGGAGCGTAGCAGTATCGGGGATGTAGGGCTCCCAGGTTGGTGTAGTGAACTGGCGCATACCGTTGAATGCGCTCACCTTCCCACTGAGCGTAATCATCCGCCCAACGGTGAGTTGTCGGCTCAGCCAGGGCTGGTTGAAATAGACTGCCTTGATGGAGCCAGACTCATCACTCACGGTTACTTCAACCCGTGGACGCGGGCCGCCAAGAGTGCGTAGGTCAGTGACCTCAGCAACGATCGTGGCAGTCGCACCGATCGCGAGATCGGCGATCAGCTGGCGCTGTGAGAAGTCATCGTAGCGGTGGGGAATATGGTAGAGCAGATCCTCTACGCTGCGCAGGCCGAGGCGCTTGAACGCATTGAGATCGGTGCGACTCACCCCGGGCACGAGCTCGAGCGAGTCGCTCAGTTGAAGATTGGCGGCTGACGTAGCCACGCTTTTCGTCGCAGCCTTACGCGGGGTGGTCTTGCGCGGGGCCGGTGGAGCCTCCGCCCTAGTCGTACTCTCTGGGGGCGCCAAGGAGCGGAAGAGTGAGCGCAATGCTTCGAGTGCGGCGTTCACACACCTACTCCGCTCAGCGGGAGATTGGGCAGCGTAGTCGCTCAGGAGATCGAGGGCGGTACCTACTGCTGGTTCAGCAACGGCATCAAGCGCCTGCGCCCGCCAGTTGATCAGGAACTGCTCTATTCCCCCTTCGGCAGCACGGTTGTCATACGCTCGATGTTGTTCACTCGCCAGGAGTTGCCCCAACGCAATGATCTGCTCGCGGTAGTGCATAGGCTCTGCTTGATCGTAACTGCTCATACTCCCCTGGCGGAACCAAGGTGGGCATTTGCTGCCGCTCGCCGCGTTTAATCCTCCTCGAGACCCTCAAAGACGATCACGCCCATGGCTCCAGGCCCCAGGTAGGCAGCGACAGCTGGGCCGAAACGGGCGACGCGCACGCGATCACGCGGGAAGATGGGGTCAACTTTATCGAGTAACTTCTCCACATCCTCAGGGGACGTAACGTAGAGTACGCTCACCTCCTGGACACGGGGGAAATCTTCAATGAACGTAAAGAGGCCCTCGATGGCTTTGGCGCGCGTTCGCGTACGTTCGTAGGGGACGATCTCCCCCTCGTCCAGGATCATCAGGGGCTTGATCCGCTGCATCGAACCGAGTACCGCACCAGCGAGGGTCAGGCGCCCACTTGCCTCCAGATGTTCCATCGAGTCGACGAAAAAGACCGCGTGGGTATGGCGGATGGAGGAGTGGATTAGGCGGCTCACCTCGTCGGGGGTGGCACCAGCCTGCGCGGCGTGGGCTGCAGCGACCACCACCGAACCGAGTCCGTAGGATGCCGACTTCCCATCGATGATTTCGAAGCGGGTGGTACTTGCCGGCAGACGAGCTTTGGCCGCCACGGCGTTGCTGTGGAGCGAGCCTAGGCGTGTGCCAAGATGGATGGAGAAGACATAGTCCGCCTGACCGATCAACTGCCGGTAGACCTGTTCAAAGATCGTTGGTGAGGGGGCCACCATTCGTATCTGGTGGTGACCGGAGTTCATCAGCTCGTAGAGCTGCTCATCACTCAGATCGACCCCGATCCGATGGGCCTGATTATCAACTTGGGCGACCACCGGAACGATTTCGATCCCAAGCTCACTAGCCAAATCGGGTGGAATATCAGCTGTGCCATCGGTCACAATGGTAATCGTTGCCATCGAGAGAGACCTGCGCAGAATGTGCTCACGAACCGGCAGGGCTCACAGGCAGCCGGTCTGTTTGCCAAAGAATCGCCAGTATGGTATAGTCACGCGAAGACAGACCGTTGTTGAAGAGAGTGGGGTTACATTCCTATGGCTAAGTGTGAGATGTGTGGTAAAGGCCCTTCGTTTGGCCATAATGTGAGCTTTTCGAAGCGGCGCACCAATCGCATGTGGCGTCCGAACTTGCAGAAAATGACGATCGCGAACAACGATGGTTCATCGGTGAAGGTGCGGGTCTGCACGCAGTGCATTCGCACGATGGTGAAACCGCGCTAGCGTACGGTCTGCCCAACGGCGGGGCCGCGGTCATTATAGCGGAATGCCAGGGCTGACGCAATAGGTTGATGTTTCGTGGCTGTTCACAGTTGGGGTAAGCCAACGGTAGGGCAACCGCGGGGGGTTGCCCATACAGAGGGCGCTACGAGGGCGAGACGCCCTCGCTCCAGGAGAAGTGTGAACAGTTACGATGTGCGGTAGGTGTAGACGAACTAGGTAACCGTGGAGGGGGCGGCATGGGTTCATTGCAACCTGCTGCCTCCTTTTTTTGTGGCATCGTTGATCTACTGGCCCGCGTCAGTCACGTAGATCGGGTTCGTGAAGAGCCACGGTTTTCCGCCCATGTAGGCTTCGAGGCGGTAGACAGCGCCTGCAGTGACACTCTGACGAAGGTGGCGGATACCGCTCGCGAGGAGCTCCCCATTCGCGATCAGGCGCACGAAGGCATTCCGGCCCACATCGGCGGTGAGGAGTAGTGGCTCCGGGCCCGCCGCCACTACGGCGCCCATCGTGTGCTGCTCACTGCCTCGCGTTGCCCTGAAGGTGATGCGCGGCGCGTCGCCGTCGAGGCGGTTCACGAAGTAGCTACGCCCCTGACGCAGGGCGGCATAGACCTGTGCGGTGGCGACGGTTGCATCGTTGCTGAGGGGCGCATTGAGCAGGAGGTAGTTGGTCAGGGTGCCAAAGATCCAGCGGTAGGGAAAGATCTCGGCCTCGCCCCAAGGGACCCGCCGTTTGAAGGCGTGCGCATCCACTCCACCGACCCCGAAGGTTCGCCGGCCCTGCATATTCAGGCGATCCCACCAGTCCAGTGTGGCCGGCGTCGGCCCATTCAGGCCCAGAGTTGGCACGAAGAAGTGGAGAAAGCGGTTGCGTGGGGTCAGACTTTCGCCCCAGTCACTCATCAGATTCCAGAGCTCGATCCCCACACTCGCCCCATCGCGCATGCGCGGTCCATCGACCTGCCAGTCGTCCCAGCGGTAGATGGCCTTGAATGGGTTGGCCACCCGTTCATCAGGATGAGCAATGATGCCGAAGCCACCACGGTTGTAGACTTCATCGATGAACTCTTGGGGTGGCAGGCTCGCCGCTACGGTCTCGCTCAGGCCAAGGGCAAGGAAGTGGTTACGCTCGGGGGTGATTTCGTGATCGACAATGACGAGTACCCCGTCGTGCCAACCGGCGTAGTCGCGCCCCTCCAGGCTGTCATGGTCGGTGACGATGATCCAGCGCAGCCCCGCCGCACGGGCAGCCGCAATCACCTCGGGGAAGCTCCCACTGCCATCGGAGTAGTGGGTATGGATATGGAGAGCACCAGGAGCGTAGTGGAGCGCCTGCTCGGGAGGGTTGGTGCGCATCAGTGCAAAATCCGTGACAAGAAGAGCTGGGTACGCTCGTGGCGCGGGTTGACAAAGATCGTCTCGGGTGGGCCCTGCTCGACGATCCGCCCCTGATCCATAAAGGCCACGCGATGGGCCGCGTTACGGGCGAAGCCCATCTCGTGCGAGACGACGACCATGGTCATGCCGTCACGGGCCAGGTCGAGCATCACATCGAGAACCTCTTTGATCATCTCGGGGTCGAGGGCCGATGTTGGCTCATCGAAGAGCATAATCTTCGGCTGCATGGCCAGGGAGCGCGCAATGGCGACGCGCTGCTGCTGCCCACCAGAGAGTTGCGCAGGATGTTTGTGCGCCTGCTCCGGGATGCCCACCTTCTCGAGCAGTGCGCGCCCAATGGCTTCACTCTCGCTTCGTGAGCGTCGGCGCACCTTCTGCTGGGCCAGGCAGATATTCTCGAGCACCGTCAGGTGCGGGAAGAGCTCGAAGCGTTGAAACACCATGCCCACCTCGGCGCGCACGGCGTTGATATGGGCCTCGTTGTTGTCGAGCAGAATACCATCGACGACGAGCCGCCCCGCGTCTGGTACCTCAAGGTGGTTGATGCAGCGCAGGAGGGTCGACTTTCCCGAGCCTGATGGGCCGATGATCATCAGCACCTCGCCAGCATTGACGCTCAGGTTGACCTGATCCAGGGCGCGGAAGTTGCCAAAATATTTCGAGACATGCTCGATCAGGATCATTGGCTGGTTCATGCGGCTATCCTCGGACGCGCACCCGGTGCTGAATCCACTGCAGAATCAGGGAGAGCAGCAGGGTCATGCTCAGGTAGAAGAGGGTCAGGATGAAGTAGGTCTCTTCGTAGCGGAACGTGGTACTCACCGAGAGGCGCGAGACCTGGGTGATTTCGCGCACGCCGAGCACCGAGATGAGTGAACTATCCTTGAGCAGGGCGATCAGGTCGTTACCAATGGCGGGCAGGATGTTGCGCACGGCCTGGGGTAGGATGACATACTGCATCGTCTGGCGGCGTGTCATGCCGAGTGAGCGTCCAGCCTCCATCTGACCAGGTCCGATCGACTCGATGCCAGCGCGAACGATCTCAGCGATATAGGCGCCATAGATCAGCACGAGGGCAATGATGGCCCGTGTGGTGAGCGAAATGGCACTGTTAGGGAGGCCAATCGTGCGGACGATCATGGGCACCAGGGCGAACGAGATCGTGAAGATGAGCACGAGAATGGGCACACCGCGGACGAACTCGATGTAGGTGATCGCCAGGTTGCGCAGGATCGGGTTTGTTGAGACACGGCCTAGCCCGAGGATCAACCCAAACATGAGGGAAAAGACAAAGGCGATCGCAGTGACTGAGAGGGTGGTGACCAGCCCCTGCTGGATCGTATCAAAAATCGAACGGTAGAGGGGATCAACGATGATCCGGACGAGCATGAAGAGGATAATGGAGAGGATAATCAGCAGCCACCAGGGGAACTGCTCTAGGCGCCGGCGGCTGAGTAGCCGCTCGGATGGGGCGCCGAGTTGGTTCGATTCAACTGCCATGGGCGCTCCTCGAGAATGGTGAGGGGAGGGTTTGTCCCCTCCCCTCACCGTCTATCGCGCGGTGATGTCCAACCCGTCTGCCCTGCTACTCGGGCAGTTTGAATTCAGCACTAAAGAAGCGCTTGGCTAACTCATCGAGCTTCCCGCTGCTACGCATGGCGGCGAGGGCCTGGTTGACGGGACCGACCAGGTCACTACCCTTGGGGAAGATGAAGCCGAGTTGATCACTCTTGATCGATGGACCAACGAGCTCCAGTTTGCTAGAGTCGTTGCCCACGTAGCCCTGACCAGCTGTCTCGTCCATGATAACGGCATCAACGTCACCGTTCAACAAGGCAGCAACCGCGAAGGGGAACTGCTCGAAGGCCTGGATACGGGCCTCGGGCAGCATGCTGCTGGCCGTCTCGTAGTTGGTCGTGCCGGTCTGAGTGCCGAGCAGCAGCTGATCATTGGCCACAAAGGTGTCCATGCTGGTGAAGCGATTCTCGCCCTTGCGCACCAGCAGGCGCTGACTGACCTGGATGTAGCCATCCGAGAAGTCTACGACCTTTTTGCGCTCTTCGGTGATCGTGATACCATCGGCGGCGGCGTCAAACTGGCCGTTGCCCACCGCCTGAATCATCCCCTCCCAAGAAGCTTCCTGGTATTCCGGTTTGCAGTTGAGCAGGCGGCAGATCTCGTTCCACGCCTCGTAGTCCCACCCCTCACCTTTACCCGTCTTGGGGTTGATGTAGTTGAACGGTGGGTAGGCGTTCTCAACCGCAATCGTTACCGTCCGGCCACCAAGATCGGGGAGAGCACCGGTTGATGTACCAGGGGCTGTCCCGGCGGAGTTTGTTGTCTGCTGACTGCCGCAGGCCGCGAGCAGTGCGAGCAGGAGGCTCACGAGAGCCAGGGTTGCCATTCGTCGCATGGTCACTCTTCTCCTTGCACACGCTTATGGGAGGTGTGGAGGGCGCAGCCCTCCACAAGCCCCCAGCCAAGCTTTGGTATCGCCAGACCGTTATGCTGGCGCGGCCGAAATTGAAACACACCTAAGATAACATACAATTCGCGAATGGCCATCGTCTGGTACCTGTTCACCGTTGGGGTAAGCCAACGGTAGGGCAACCACGGGGGGTTGCCCATACGGCGGGCACCACGAGGGCGAGACGCCCTCGCTCCAGGAGAGTCACCCATATACCTGCCGGCTTCTCACGAGGGCGAGACGCCCTCGCTCCAGGAGAGTCACCCATATACCTGCCGGCTTCTCACGAGGGCGA
>CAIWUD010000218.1 GCA_903915775.1 uncultured Chloroflexota bacterium
TACCTCCCGCATGCTGTGCGGGGCAGGCCCCTCCCCCCAGCGGGGGGAGGTTGGGAGGGGGGCGGGCCTGGCCCTCCACCCCTCCCATCGAACGAGTTTGAACTATGCCTTACAGATCTTCTTCATCCTCAAGGGCTTGGCCTACACCGTACAATCCTGCTTTGAGCGTTTTGAGTGAGAGCAGGGCACAGCGCAGTCGGGTAGGATTCTTACTCAGTGGAATACCGATCAACTCCAGCAGGTCATCTTTGCGGTACTGTTTGGCATCCTCGACACTCATGCCCCGCAGTTCATCGGTAAGCAGAGAGGCTGAAGCCTGGCTGATCGCGCAGCCACGACCACTGAAGCGAACATCCACAATCGTGCCATGCTCAATCAGCAGATCGATCCGCACCCGATCACCACAGAGTGGGTTGTGCTCCTCATGAGAGACAGTAGCACCCTCCAGTGTCCCGAAGTTGTGTGGGTGGCGGGCATGATCCAGGATCTGCTGCTGGTAGATATCATCCATGGCGTATGCGGCGAGGATAGCTTGTTGCAATCCCTCGCCCCTCTCCTCACGAATAGATGGCTGCACCCTCCACAAAAAACCTTACCCAACCCTGGAAACGCCAGCCGGAACCATCGGCGCAGCTGAAACCGGACCACTCCTTACTGGAAGAGCTTGCGAGCACGCTCAAGGCCTGCCACTAGGCGATCAATCTCCTCCGGCAGGTTATAGATGTAGAGGCTGGCCCGCGTAGTTGCCTGGACGTCGAGGTAGCGGTGGAGTGGCTGGGTGCAGTGGTGGCCTGCACGCACGGCTACGCCCACACCATCGAGGATGGTAGCGATATCGTGGGGGTGGACACCTTCGAGACTGAAGCTGAGAGATCCGCCCCGAGCATCACGCTTCGTTGGCCCGTAGAGACGTAGCCCAGGGATGTGGGGCAGACGCTCCAGGGCGTAGTCGAGCAACTCGACCTCATGGCGATAGATCGCCTCCATACCGATCGCGCTCAGGAAATCGATCGCCTCCCCCAGGGCAACTGCCTCAGCAATAGCCGGTGTACCAGCCTCAAAGCGTGCTGGCAGGTCGGCATAGCTGCTCTGCTCAAGCTCAACCACCTTGATCATCGAGCCACCGCCCAAGAAGGGTGGCATCGCTTCCAGCAGGGCTCGTCGCCCCCAGAGTACCCCGATCCCGGTGGGGCCGCACATCTTGTGTCCACTGAAGGCCAAGAAATCACAACCGAGGCTCTTCACATCAACCGGCATATGGGGCACGCTCTGAGCGGCATCCAGCAGCAGCAATGCCCCCACCGCATGGGCGCGATCAGCGATCATGCGTACTGGGTTGATCGTGCCGAGCACATTCGACTGGTGGGTGAGCGCAACGATGCGCGTACGCTCATCGAGCTTGGTATCGAGCTCCTCCAGCGCTAGGCGTCCCTCGCCATCTAGGTTCAGATAGTCGAGTTTAGCACCGGTGCGCTGGGCCAGCATCTGCCAGGGAACAATGTTGGAGTGGTGCTCCATCATCGTCAACAGGATGCGATCACCGGGGCGCAGGTTGGATCCACCCCAACTCTGGGCCACCAGGTTGATCGCCTCGGTCGTATTACGGGTGAAGATGATCTCACGCTGGCTAGCCGCGCCGATAAAGCGCGCCACCTTGCCACGCGCGCGCTCGAACGCGAACGTTGCTTCCTCACTCAGTTTATAGACCCCGCGATGGACGTTGGCGTTATAGCGCCGGTAGAACTCTTCCAGGCACTCGATCACCTGACGCGGCTTCTGTGAAGAGGCTGCGCTATCGAGAAATGCCAGGCGATGACCATTGACCTCCTGCTGGAGGATGGGGAACTCACGGCGCAGGGCCAAGACATCAAACTGTGTAA
>CAIWUD010000219.1 GCA_903915775.1 uncultured Chloroflexota bacterium
CGCACGCTCGTCAAGCTGCTATGGAGCATGCCTTACCCCAAACGTGAACAGGTACCATTTCTACCAGTCAGCTACTGCACCATCGGGATGGAAGTAGCGCTGGACCAGTTCGGGTTGCCAGGGATGGCGAGCCGCCTCAACTTCGTTCACCTCGATCCCTAGGCCGGGTGCTGTCGGTACGGCATACGCTCCGTTGACCACCTGGTGCACCGACTCGACTACCGTATGGCGCCAGGGTACATCGCTGCTGATCGCCTCCTGGATGACCCAGTTGGGGGTGGCCAGGGCAAAGTGGATCGCAGCCGCCGTGGCGATCGGACCGTTCGGGTTGTGGGGCGCCACCGCGATCGAGCAGGCCTCTGCCGCTGCCGCAATTTTTCGCGCCTCCCAAAGACCACCGCAGTGTGAGAGGTCGGGCTGGATGATGTGGCAAGCCCGGCGCTCCAGGATCTCACGGAACTGGTGACGACCAACCAGCCGCTCGCCGGTGGCAATGGCCATTCCAGCTGCCCGTGTCACCTGGGCGGTTGCCTCAAGATCCTCGGTGGGGCACGGCTCCTCGAAGAAAAAGAGACCGTAGGGCTCAAAGGCGCGGCAGTAGTGGAGCGCCATTGCCGGTGACAGGCAGCGCCCATGGAGATCGACCATCAGATCCATCTCGTCGCCAACCGCCTCACGCACCGCGCGTACGAGCCGCTCGGCGTAGCGGACTGGGCGCATCCCCTCAATCGGCTCAGTTCGCGGCACCGCCATGAACTTCATGGCCGTGTAGCCTGCCGCCTTCACCTTCAACGCCCGCTCAGCGTACTGGTCCGGATCGGTGCTCTCGTACATGCTCTCCATCTCACCACCACCGAGATGGTCGTAGACACGTACCCGATCGCGTACTCGCCCGCCCAACAGTTCGTAGACCGGTACCCCTAGCCACTTCCCTTTAATATCCCAGAGCGCCTGCTCAATTCCACTGATCGCCGTCATCCCCTCAATACCCACCTTCCAGAAGTATTGACGGTACATCAACTGGTAGAGATGCTCGATCCGTCGTGGATCCTCACCGATGAGCAGGCGACTCACATCCTCGATTGCGCCGACAACCCCCTTCGTCTTCCACTCCAGGGTCGCCTCACCCCAACCGTAGAGCCCAGCCTGATCCGTTTCGACCTTCACAAAGACCCAATTACGCATCCTGGCGTTGACAACCAGGCTGCTCACACGCACGATATTCATGCTTTGCTCGATCTGATCTCAGGTACCTGTTCACACTTCTCTCTGTCTGAGGTTAGGTTAGGTTTTTTTGTGGAGGGCTTCGCCCTCCACGCCTCCCGTACGCTACCCACGCTAACCTAGGATCACCGAGCGCCTGCTCGGTGTCTTTGAGAACTCGTCACGCTGACCTAAACCTTGCCTGAGGGCTGTTTCAGTTTTGACGGCACCGGGGCTGGGTTTAGTCTTTTTGTGCAGGGCCGTGCCCTCCACGCCTCCCGTGCGCACCATCCTACACCTTCATCCGCGGGTCGAGCCAATCGCGCAGGCCATCACCAAGCAGGTTGGCACCAAGTACCGTAAGCGCAATAGCAACTCCGGGGAAGAAGCCAATCCACCAGGCTAGACGAATGAACTGTCGCCCATCGGCGAGAATGACCCCCCATTCGGGGGTCGGCGCCTGCGGCCCAAGGCCAATGAAGCTCAACGCGGCACCCGTGAGGATGGCCCCAGCAATGCCCATGGACGACATGACAATCAGCGGTGCAACCGTATTGGGCAGAACGTGGCGTAAGAGAATGCGCGCATCGCCCAACCCAAGAACCCGCGCCGCATCAACAAAGACATGATCACGCATCCCCAGTACGACACCGCGTACCATACGCGTGTAGTAGGGCACCCAGGCGATCCCGATTGCCACCATGATGTTGATCAGCCCTGGACCTAGTACAGTAACGATAGCCAGCGCAAGCAGGATGATCGGAAACGCGACCCAGACATCCATGATGCGCATGACCAGGGCATCGATCCAACCGCTGTAGTAGCCGGCAATCAGCCCGAGGAGAATCCCCACACCAGCGGCGAGGAGGATCGGTACACTCCCCATCACCAGCGAGAAGCGCCCACCGTAGAGCACCCGGGCCAAAATATCCCGTCCATACTGGTCGGTACCAAAAGGGTGCGCAAGACCGGGCGGCTGCATGCGATCACGAATGTTCATCACGACCGGATTAGCGTCAGTGAAGAGTTGGGGCATGAGCGCCGTGAAGGCCATGAGCAGCAGAATGACCAGTCCGGTGAGGAGCGATGGGTGCCGACGCAGAACGAAGAAGAACCCCGTGAACCGGCGCTGCAGCACCGTCGCTGGGGTGAGGGGTGGCTGTTGCGATCCGACAGTGATCATCAGACGGCCTTAACCATAACGGATGCGTGGGTCGACGACACCGTACAGGACATCGACGAGGAGATTGACCAACACATAGAGGAGTGCAGCCACCATCACGCAGCCCTGCACCACCGGAAAATCCCGGTTGATGACTGCCTGGGTGGCCAGCGTCCCGAGCCCCTGGCGCGAAAAGACATTCTCGATGATCACTGCCCCACCAAAGAGCGTACCAAACTGCATCCCAATCATCGTGAGCAGCGGCAGCAGGGCATTGCGCAGGGCATGCTTCCAGACCACGGCGCGCTCGATCAACCCCTTCGCTCGCGCTGTCCGTACATAGTCCATACCCAGGATCTCCAGGAGGGTGGAGCGCGTGAGCCTGGTGATGATCGCGGCCTCTGCTAAGCCAAGGGCAGCGGCTGGCATGATCAACCCCAGTAACCCACGATCACCAGTGATCGGCAACCAGCCCAGAGTGACGGCAAAGAGCTGGATCATCATCAACCCGAGCCAGAAGGCTGGCACCGAGACCCCCAGCATGGCGATCACTGTCGCGGCAACATCCCAGAAACTCCCCCAACGTACGGCGGCGAAGACCCCGAGGGGAATCCCGATCAGCATGGCGACCAGCATACCAGCAATCGTGAGCTGAAAGGTTGCACCAATGTTTGCACTGATCAGCAGGGCTACCGGCTGCGATCCAAAGAGCGATCGCCCAAGATCACCCTGGGCCAGTCGCACCAGGTAACGCCCCAGTTGGACATGGAGCGGATCGTTCAGTCCGAGCGCCTCGCGCATCTGCTCCATCTGCTGGGCACTCATCTTCAACTGCCCCTGCATCGCCGAGACCGCATCCCCAGGGATGAGTTGTACGAGAAAGAAGGTAACGATCACGATCCCGAAGATGACCGGGATCGTGAGAGCGAGTCTGCGTAGCAGATAGATAGCCATAGGTATCGTCCGACCAGAAGCGGGTGGCGGTCACCTCGTACCGCCACCCGCTCCATCACTACTCGAAGTAGGCCGATGCGAAATATTTGTAGAAGCCCGTACCGTCGACGATGAAGCTCTTCAGGTTGCTCGAGTGAGCTGCGTAGAAGTAGAGCTCGAAGATCGGTACCATCAGCGCATTCTCCATGATGTACGTCTGGATATCGCTGAACATCTGCTTGCGCTTGGCAGGATCGAGTTCGGTCTCCACTGCCTTCAGCATCGCCTCGAGCTTCTCGCCCTCAGCGCCCTTCAGGAAGTGGCCTGAGGGGAAGGTGCCGTAGCCCTCCATGCTCCAGTCACGGGTCATCTGACTGGCTGCAGCGAAAACGTCACCCATGGCTGGTACCTGATACTTGCCACTCACAATCGCCTCGGTGTTGGAGGGACCCTGGGTGGTAAGCACCTTGGCGTCGAAGCCGACCGCCTGCAGGTTCGCCTGGAGCACGTAGACCCAGTCGTTCCAGCTCTTATTCTCGACGATCGTCACCTCTAGGCGCTGACCATCCTTCGTGCGCACACCGTCAGCCCCCAACTTCCAGCCAGCCTCCTCGAGCAGCTGCATTGCCTTCTCAGGATCGTAGCTGTACATCTGCTCCAGGGCTGGATCATACTCGGGGAAAGCCCGCGAGATCGGACCGTAGGCGGGCTCGACCATGTTGAAGTAGACGCTCTCGATGATCCCCTGCTTATCGGTAGCGTAGATGATCGCCTTGCGCACGTTGATGTCGTTGGTCGGCGCCAACTCGGTATGCATGTAGTTCATCTGCGGCATGCCCGGTAGCAGGAAGCCGGTGACCGCAAAGCGATTATCTTCACGTACACGGGCAACATCCTGGAAGGGGAGCAGGTCGACGAAGTCAACTTCACCCGCCTCCAGGGTCGCCATGCGGGTCTGTGCCTCGGGGATGAAGCGGAAGACCAACTCCTCGATCTTCGCAGGCCCACTCATCTGGAACATCGGCGAGGCCCAGGTCCAATCGGGGTTGCGTACCAGGGCGATCTCGCTGCCGCGCACCCACTCTTTGAACTTGAAGGGACCAGTGCCCACCGGGTTGAACCCGGCGTCAGGGCCAAGCTTCTGGAGATTGGCAATGTTGCCAATGCCAAGCCCTGGATCCGCCAACTCAATCAGGAAGTCGGGGCGCGACGCCGTCAACGTCAGCTTGACCGTCGAACTATCAACCACCTCGGCACTACCCAGCACCGGCTTGATCTGGCCAGGGCCAGTACCAACCGTACCGTTGTCGCGGACATAGTTGAAGTAGTCGACAACATCCTGGGCCGTGAACTCCCGTCCGTCATGCCACTTCACCCCTTGGGTGAGCTTGAAGGTCCAGACCTTCGCATCCTCCGAACGATCCCAGGAGAGGGCGAGACCGGGGTAGATCGTCTGACTCTGATCGATGTAGACCAGCGTTTCGAAGATCTGTGCCGCAACTTCACGCTCGTTTACGTTGCCGGACATCGTGACCACATCGATGCTCGCCGGCTCCTGATTACCGGCGAAGACGAGCCGCGTTTTGCTGCTCGCTTCAGGTGCAGCGGCGACTGCCGTCGCAGCAACCGTCGTTGGGGGTGGTGCTGCTGCGGTTGGCTCGGTCTGCGCCGGGCTGCTCCCACCACATGCCGCAACGAAGAGCGACATGATGATGAGCAGTGCGGCGAGTGGGGGGAGATTGCGGCGAGAGATAGGGCGGTGCGCCACGGGAACCTCCTTAACAAGTACGTGCGCTGGCATGGCTCAACCCATGCCAAGAATCTACCCACTGACTAGCCCGGCCAAAGCTAGTAGCGTTGAGCAATAGCCATGATTGTATACAACCATACGAGGATGGGCGTCAGTATACGCGTTATATAGGTAAAAGTCAAGGGGTAAGTGACGATATTTGGCAAAAAAGCCCTTGACGAAGGCCTGAAACGCGCTATTATTTGTATACAGTTTGTCCCGGGCGGGTCTCAGGTTCGGCCACGCCGATCTTCACCAACCCGCGTGCCGTGCGGGGCAAGCTCCTTCCTCCAGCGGGAGGAGGTTGGGAGGGGGGCGCGGTCTGTGCCCCCGTACGATGGACGCGATCCTCTGAACCATACCCGATCGTACACTGCTCTGGGGTCTCACTCATGCTCGCACCGATTGACCTGCAGCCCTTCGAGAAGGCCCTTACCTTCCGTGAGGCCGCGTACCATGCGATTAAGCATGCCATTCTTGCTGGGCAACTCGAACCAGGGAAACCGCTGGTCGAGGAGCGACTGGCGGCGATGCTCAAGATTAGTCGAACCCCTGTGCGTGAAGCACTCGCTATTCTGGAGCACGAAGGGCTCATCGCCCCAATCTACCGCCGCGGCCTCTTCGTCTGCCAACTGAGCCGCGCACAGGTGATCGAACTCTTCACCGCGAATGAGGCCGTAGAGCCCTTCCTGGCTCGTCGCGCGGCCTTCTACGCCTCCCCTGAGCAGCTTGTCGCGATTGAGCAGACGATTAGTGATGGTGAAGCGTCTGTTGAGCGTCTGGATGTGGCGAACTTTCTCCGCTCCGGGCGCATGTTCCACGCTGGTATCGGCCTTGCAGCGGCAAACCCTACCCTCGCCCAACTCGTACAACGAAATGAGGAGCGGGTCGATCTCTTTGTGATCAGCTACGGTAAGCGTATTGACGCCGAGATGATGCGTGCCTCAAATCGGGAACACCAAGCGATCTACCAGGCTATCTGCGATCGTGACCCTGATGCAGCAGCCCGACTCGCTATCTACCACGCCCAGTCCATCCGTGAACGCTTCGCCGCCCTTGCCAACGATGAGAGCGATGCGTAGGTACGGTACCAGAGGAGGGTGCAGAGGGCAAGCACCACCCTTGTCTACCACGGGTAGCGGCAGAGCATTGCCAAGCCCCATGGATCACGCTACTATAATGGGGATCCCTTACCAGTTAGGAGGAGCACGGCATGACCACGACGGTCGATAATCTAGATCTGGTCGAGCGAGCCAGACGAGTCATTCCCGGTGGTGTCAACTCTATCAATCGCATCCTTCCGTGGCCCAAAGCCTTCGTACACGCCGAGGGCGCCTACCTCACCGATGCCGATGGTATGCAGTACGTGGACTACCACGCTGCCTTCGGTCCGCTCATCCTCGGCCATAACCACCCTCGGGTGAATGCTGCGGTTGCCGAGACGATGGGACGCCTCGATATTATCGGTGCCGGAATCACCGATATCGAGGTGGAACTGGCCGAACTGCTCAACCAGCATATTCCCAGTGCCGAGCGCGTCCTCCTGACAAACTCCGGCTCCGAGGCAACCTACGCTGCTATTCGCCTTGCCCGTGCAGTCACTGGTCGTAGCAAGCTGGTGAAGTTTCAGGGTACCTACCACGGCTGGCACGATGCGGTGCTCATGAATGTGATCAGCCCCCCGGAGAAGATCGGCCAGCACGATCTGCTCTCACTCGGGATGGATCCCGATCTTGTGGCCAAGACGATCATCATGCCCTTCAACGATATCGAGGGCACCGCTGAGCTCCTGCAGCGCAGCGCTGATGAGATCGCCGCGGTTATCGTTGAGGTGATCCCGCACAATATCGGCTGTGTCATGCCGCGCCAGGAGTTTCTCCAGAGCCTGCGCGACCTGACCAGCCGTCTGGGTATCGTGCTGATCTTCGATGAGGTGATCACTGGCTTCCGCCATGCCATCGGCGGCTACCAGTCTATCGTGGGCGTTACCCCCGATCTCGCTACCTTCGCGAAGGCTATGGCCAACGGCTACCCCATTGCTGCCCTCACCGGAAAAGCTGCCATGATGGATCGCTTTGGCCCCGGCGGCGGGGTCGTCTTCTCCGGTACCTACAATGGCCACGCCGTTGGGGTCTCGGCAGCCCTCGCCACCATCGCCGAACTGGAGAGTGGCGCCGTACACGCCCACTGCTTTAGCCTCGCCCAGGTCGCTGCCGATGGGCTCACCCAGATCGGTGCAGAGTTGGGCATCCCCATTCACGTCGCCCGCTTTGGCTCGGTCTTTGTGCCCTACTTCATGGAGCCAGGGCCAATCGAGACCTACACCGACCTCTTCCGCAACAATAATGCCCGCGACGTCTGGTTCCGCCGCTCGATGTGCGAGCATGGTATCTTCATGATCCCCACGGCGATGAAGCGCAACCATGTCAGCGCAGCCCACACCCGCGCCGATATCGATCGCACCCTCGAAGTCGCCCGCGATCTGCTGCAGCAGCTGCCCGCCGGGATCTAGGCTTTAGGCATGCTTCAGTTTCGGCTGCGCCGGCTTGACCCGCTGGCGGCACCAGGGCTGGGTTGGTTGTTTTTGTGGAGGGCTTCGCCCTCCACACCTCCCGGAAGCGTGTCAAGCTGGTTTGAAACATGCCTTATACCAATAGGAGGGGAAGGCGTTGCCCTCCATACCTCGCGTCGAACGCTACCTGTGCACGCTTCTCCCTGGCGGAACTAAGGCTGAGTGGTTTTTTTGTGGATGGCTTTGCCCTCCACACCTCCCCCTAACCTACGACCGCCCCACTACTGGTGGAATAAACTCCAGATCCTCGTCGCTCTGCGGACGGAGGAAGTCGAAGTCACACCCCTCATCAGGCTGCAGCACATGCTCGGCGTAGAGCCGTGGATAGCCGCGGCGGTGGCGCCGTACCGGCGGCGACCACGCCTCACGGCGCCGTTGTAGCTCGTCCTCCGGAACGAGCAGCCGCAGTGCGCGACCAGCCACATCGAGCTCGATCAGGTCACCATCCTCTACCAGGGCCAGTGGTCCTCCCACGGCAGCTTCTGGGGCTACGTGCAGGACGATCGTCCCCGAACTCGTCCCGCTCATCCGTGAGTCACTCACCCGCACCAGATCCGTCACGCCCGCAAGCAGCAGCTTACGTGGTACCGGGATCATCCCCCACTCGGGGAGGCCAGGTACGCCCACAGCACCGGCATGGCGTAGCACCAGGACGCTCTCAGCTGTCACTGGGAGCTCTGGGTCATCAATGCGTGCCAGCATCTCCTGGTAGCTATTGAAGACCAGTGCCGGCCCTCGATGCTGCATCAACTGCGGATCGGCGGTGACGGTGCGAATGATCGCTCCACGCGGTGCGAGGTTGCCACGCAGCACCGCGAGCCCACCGGCGGGTAGGATCGGTGCCTCACTAGTGCGAATGACCGTGCTGCGCCGTGCTCTCCCCGTTAGCAACTGCTCACCCAAGCTCTTACCACTCACGGTACGTGCGTCGAGCTGGAGCTGATCACGCAACACTGCGAGCAGCGCTGGCAGTCCACCAGCAGCATCAAAGTCAGCCATCATCCCCCGCCCAGCTGGCTGCACATCGAGGAGCACCGGCGTCTCCGCCGAGATCAGGTCAAAATCCTCGAGGCTCAACGGCACGCGCAGACGCCCCGCAAGCGCCAGAAGGTGAACCACTGCATTGGTCGAACCACCAATGGCTGCATAGACCCGCAGCGCGTTCATCAGCGCCGCTCGGGTCATGATCTGGCGCGGACGCAGATCGGCGCGTACCAGTTCGAC
>CAIWUD010000220.1 GCA_903915775.1 uncultured Chloroflexota bacterium
CCGCCCCTCGATGCGGCCTACGAGCTGTTCAACGCCGGGAAGCGGGAGATCGAGGTCGATCTACGGAGTGCTACAGGTGCGGCGACCCTACGCGATCTCGTCCTGAGGGCCGACATCCTGGTGGATGGTCTACGCCCGGGGGCACTAGAGCGCATGGGGCTAGGGATGAGCCTACTACAGAGCCTCAACCCGCGCCTGATCTACTGTGCCCTGAGCGGCTACGGGCTGAGCGGGGCGGAGCGTGAGCGCGCCGGGCATGACCTGGATTTTGTCGCCCGCTCGGGGCTCCTGGCGACGACAACGGTAGGAGGTGTACCAGCGCTCCCGGGGACACAGCTCGCCGACATGGTCACTGGGTTGACGGCAGTCACGGCGATCCTTGCCGCCTTACAGGCACGGGAGCGGAGCGGCGTCGGTGGCATGCTTGATGTATCGATGTTAGGGGCAACCCGCTGGCTCATGACGCCCTGGTACGAGGTAGCACGCCTCCGCCCTGGGGCCGAGCCATTGAACGGCAACCAGGCCTGCTATCGAGCCTACCGCACGGCTGATGGGCGCTACCTTGCCGTTGCAGCGCTGGAAGCCCACTTCTGGACACGCTTCTGCCAGGCTCTGGGGCGACCGGAGCTCGTGGCACGTCAGCATGATGCCGACCAGGCTGTCCTCGCTGCGGAGGTGGCAGCAACCATTGCCGAGCGCTCCTTTGCGGAGTGGCATCAGATCTTCGCCGATCTGGATGCCTGTGTTTCACCGCTACTCACGGTTGAAGAGGCTGCAGCGGACGGGGTGGCGAGCATCAGCCTAGCGGCCATATCAGCGAGCTGGTAGCACCACGATCGTGAAGGTTGCCCGCTGCTCAACGCCCTTCACCCGGGCGGCGACTGTGATCGCCCACTCGCCCTCCATGGTATAGGCCGTTGCCGCTCGATAGCGCCCAGCCGCTTCAGACTCGGCGATTGGTCGGTTGGTACCCATCGGCATGGCTGGCATCGTGAAGTCGAGGTAGACCTCGTCAGCTACGACAGGTTGCCCCTGATCGTCGCGCAGGGTGACGATGAACTGCTCCGCGCTATTCATGGCGGGGCGTGCGTTGGTCTCGAGGCCGATCGTGAGCCCGTTGAGTTGCTGCTCAGCCTGGAAGCGCTCCGGGGAGCGAGCGGGCATGCATGCGGTCAAGAGCAGGAGCAGGAGCAGGAGTTGATGGTGGATGCGCATGGCGATTATGGGTATTGCTTCAGTACGTTAGCACCTCTTGCCCCCACCCCACCCCCTCCCCCGTTGGGGGAGGGAGCCGGAACCCTCCCCCCAGCGGGGGGAGGGTAGGAGGGGGGCATCTGTTCGTATGCTGGTTACGACAGTTTACGGCACACCTTGTGCGAGATAGCGCCACGGATCACTACAACACAATGCGACGTTCAGCGATCAGCTTATTGCGCAGTTTACGATAGAGCGCATCGTAGCTCAGACGGCCCATGGTAATCTCATACTTATAGGCCTGAAGCATCTTGTGCACCTCAGCATCCAGCCGATCTTCGACCATCAGTTCGTCAGTGATGATCGTGTCGATGGCAAGGCGCAGGGCTGTATCATCGCCGCGAAAGAGCACCCCATCAACATCGGCAAGGGCATCAAGCAGGATATCAGCGAGGGCGGTAACTTTTTCAGGTGAGAGTTTCATCGATGCTCCGCGGGTAGGCCGCGCTGCGCGGCAGCGTGGTAGCGATGGGTAGCCCGTAAGGCCTGCAACTCGGCAATACGCTCGGGAGGAAGGAGTTGCGGCAGACCGAGCTGGCAGGCGGCGTGGATCGTACGGGCACAATGCTCAAGCTGCTCCATCTGGAAGTAGGCGGCCAGGGGTGTTGGTCCGAGCGTCAGAGCGCCGTGGTAGGCGAGGAGCAGCGCATCATGATCCACCACGAGGCGGCCGACGACTTCGCCAAGCTCCACGGTGCCGGTACGAGCGTAGGGCGCGGTCGGTACAGGCCCCAGGGCGAGAATGGCCTCGGGGAGCAGAGGAGCGGTCAGATCCATGCCCACCAGAGTCAGTGCCACAGCCGTCGGCGGGTGCGCGTGCACACAGGCCTGTACATCTGGGCGGCAGCGGTAGGTGTGGAGGTGTAACTGTTGTTCACTAGACTGACGGCGACCAGGGGCAGCGCGCAGCAGCTCACCATCAAGGCTGATTACCACCAGATCCTCTGGGGTGAGTTCACCCTTACAGAGGCCAGCAGGGGTTATCAGCAGCGTTCCATCAGGAAGACGTGCAGAGATATTGCCATCACCGGCAACGATCAGACCGCGCTGGTAGAGCCGCCGTCCCACATCAACGATGGCTAGCCGTAACTGCTGCTCAGCGGTCATACTCCTACTCCCAGATCACTGACCAGGGGCTTGCGATTGGCCATCATTATACACCGCTCCTAGAGGTGGGCGAAGCTGGATAGGATCAGCCTTTTCCCCCTGGTGTGAAGCGTGCTCCGCATTCCGCACCATAATCTTCTGAAGACTGCGCAGCGCACGGTACTGCATCGACTTCACAGCACCTTCAGAGCGCTGCAGGAGACCAGCGATCTCGCTACTACTCAGATCGGCAAAGAAGCGGAGGGCCAACACCCGCTGCTGCTCGTGGGTCAACTGACCAAAGGCAAACTGTAGGTCCACACGCTCGGTGACCCTGGAGACATCATGCTGGCTACGCTGATCGACCAGTTCGCTACAGGCGGCGAGTGGGGTTGCGACGATCCGCTGGCGCCGCTGGTAACTATGCAACATATTCGCGGCGATCGTGTAGATCCAGCCGAGGAAGGCTTTCTCGTCGCGATACTCAAAACGTGCGATCCCACCAATCACCTTGATGAAGACCTCCTGGGTCAGATCCTGAGCCAACTCGGGATCGGCAACCCGAACGAGGAGGTAACGTACCACCAACTCGGTATAGCGCGCATAGAGCTCACTGATCGCCGTTGCATCGTGAGTCTGAGCGCGTCGGATGAGCTCACGGAGTTCATCTGTGGGGAGCATAACGTACGCTCCAGACGAACGCGGCCCCGCGTAATCTGATGGCGACGCATGCTACCATTTGCGTGAATTGAGCGGGCGTGGAACACGGAACCGCGAACACTTGGGTGAGCCCGGATCGCGGTGCGGAGGGGGGAGGGCATACCCGACTGCAAGCACAGCTGCATCATAGCAGGTCACAGCCGACGATGCAAAGGCAAGAGAGGGGAGCACCTGTTCACTTTTGGGGTAAGCCAACGGTAGGGTAGCCACGGGGGGCTGCCCGTACGAGGGTCGTCATGAGCGCGAAGGCGCCCTCGCTCTGGGGGAAGGGTGAACAGCTAGCTCAAAAGCACCGAGCAGGCGCTCGGTGATCCCGTTAGGGCACTGCACGCAGGAGGTGTGGAGGGATTCACCCTCCACACCGCTCTCGAAAGGCAGTAGCTACTTATCGCGTCGCGCCTCACCCAGGGCCGCCTGAGCTGCGGCGAGGCGAGCGATCGGCACCCGGTAGGGCGAGCAGCTCACGTAGGTAAGGCCAGCCTGGTAGAAGAAGGCGACGGAGGCCGGATCGCCGCCATGCTCACCACAGATACCGACCTTCAGACTGGGGCGGGTGGCACGCCCACGCTCGGTACCAATACGCACCAGTTGACCAACCCCACGCTGATCGATAGTCTGGAAGGGATCATCGGTCAAGATCTTCCGCTCGACGTAGAGTGGCAAGAAGCGGCCCGAGTCGTCGCGTGAGAGACCCAGGGTCGTCTGAGTGAGGTCATTCGTCCCAAAGCTGAAGAACTCGGCAACCTGAGCGATCTCATCAGCGGTAAGGGCGGCACGGGGCAACTCGATCATCGTCCCAACCAGGTAGGGAATGGTGACGCCTGCCTCGGCAAAGAGCTCACGGGCGACCTTGCGGACAATCTCCTCCTGGGGCTTCAGCTCGGTGATATGGCCAACCAGGGGGATCATCACTTCGGGATGCACGTCGATGCCCTCCCGGCGTACCGTAACCGCGGCCTTAAAGATTGCCCGCGCCTGCATCTCGGTGATCTCGGGGTAGATGATCCCCAAGCGGCATCCACGGAAGCCCAGCATGGGGTTTGCCTCACGCAGGCTTTCGATCTTACTCTTAATCTTCTTGAAGTCGATACCGAGCTTGGTAGCCAGCAGTTCAATCTCATGATCGTCGTGGGGCAAGAACTCGTGGAGCGGTGGATCGAGGGTACGGATCGTCACGGGTAGGCCAGCCATAGCCCGGAAGAGCCCCTCAAAATCACCCTGCTGGAGCGGCTCAATCTTGGCCAGGGCCTCCCGGCGCTCCTCAGGCGTATCGGCGATGATCATCTCCCGTACAGCATCAATCCGATCGCCCTCGAAGAACATATGCTCGGTGCGGCAGAGGCCAATACCCTCGGCACCGAAGCTACGGGCAACCTGAGCATCGTGGGGAATATCGGCGTTCGCCCGCACCCCCATGGTGCGGAACTCGTCCGCCCAGCGCATCAACTCGGCAAAGTCACTCGAGAGGGCCGGCTGCACTGTGGGCATCCGTCCGGCAAAGACCTCGCCACTACCACCATCGAGGGTCACCCACTCACCCTTATGGATCGTCGTGCCATTGACGGTGACCAACTGTTCCGCATAGTTGATACGCAGATCGCCAGCACCGGCCACACAGGGCTTACCCATGCCACGGGCAACCACTGCGGCGTGGCTCGTCATGCCACCACGGGCGGTCAGGATGGCTTGGGCCGCCACCATACCGTGGAAGTCTTCCGGTGCCGTCTCGACACGAATCAGGATGACCTGCTCGCCAGTGGTGGCGAGATGCTCAGCCTCATCAGGATCGAAGACCGCCTTGCCACTTGCCGCACCAGGTGAGGCGGGCAGACCGGTGGTCAGGACGTGGGCCGACTTACGCGCCTGTGGGTCGATCATCGGGTGGAGCAGTTGATCCAGGGCATGGGGATCCACACGCTGTACCGCTGTCTCCTTACTAATCACCCCTTCACGGACCAGATCAACCGCGATCTTGACTGCGGCAGCAGCAGTTCGCTTGCCTGCCCGCGTCTGCAGCATCCAGAGTTTGCCCTTCTCGATGGTGAACTCGACATCCTGAACATCTTTGTAGTGATTTTCAAGCTGCTTAGCAATATCGTGGAACTGCTGGTAGACCTCGGGCATACTCTCCTTCAACCGACTGATCGGCTGGGGGGTACGCACACCAGCGACCACGTCTTCACCCTGGGCATTGACCAGATACTCACCAAAGATCTCGGGGCTGCCATTGGCAGGGTTGCGCGTGAAGGCCACGCCCGTCGCCGAGTCATTGCCCATGTTCCCGAAGACCATCGCCTGGACATTCACCCCAGTACCGAGGTTATCAGCGATCTTGTTGATGCGCCGATAGTCACGGGCACGCCGACCGTTCCAGGAGCGGAACACTGCAGCGATCGCCGCGCGAAGCTGCTCCTGAGGATCCTCAGGGAAATCGACCCCAGCATCAGCCTTGATGATCTGCTTGAAGGTTTCGGCAATCTGAACTAACTCGGCAGCAGAGAGGTCGGTATCCTGACGCTGACCATGACCTTTGGCCTCATCCAGCACATGCTCAAAGCGCTCGCCTTCAACCCCGAGCACAATCTTCCCGAAGAGTTGGACAAAACGTCGGTAGGCATCTGCGGCAAAGCGCGGATTCTCCGTCAGCTGGGCCATTCCATCCCGCGTAGCCGTGTTGAGGCCCAGGTTCAATACCGTATCCATCATGCCCGGCATCGAAAACTTCGCACCCGAGCGCACCGATACGAGGAGTGGGTTGGTGGGATCACCAAATGTTTTGCCCGTCTGCGCCTCAATATCCTTCAGCGCCTCTAGGGTCTGCTCCCAAAGCCCATCAGGGAAGGTGCCGCCAATCTCGTAGTAGGTGTTACAAGCCTCCGTCGTAATCGTGAACCCTGGCGGTACCGGAACCCCGGTGCGTGTCATCTCAGCAACACCAGCGCCCTTGCCACCAAGCAGGTCGCGCATTGTTGCATCACCCTCACGAAATAGGTAAACCCATTTTTTGCTCATGAACAGCCTCCCGCTGCAGATGGTACGTACAAGCTACGCCCAACTATAACCGCCAGATTCGCAAATGTCAAAGGCTTGCGTTGGCTGTGCAAGGCCTTCACACAGCAATCAGCGCCGAATGAGAACCGACGGAATTATACTACGAAGACGCAGAGCGTAGTTGCTCCTGAATCCACACGCAAAGTATAGCCTATCGCTCTACCGTTGTGCAACGCAAACCACGCCAGCGGGTGGACTGGAAGCATTGCGAGTGGCAAACCTCTATGCTACACTGGCGACACACGATCGTGATTGAGCGATGGGAGCGCTGATGCGGATATCGAGTAAGGGTGATTATGGACTTCGTGCACTCTTCGACCTTGCCCAGCGCTTCGGGCAGGGTCCGATTCAGAGTGAAGAGATTGCGCAGCGCCAGGGTATTCCCGTAAACTACCTGAACCAACTGCTCATCGTGCTGCGTCGAGCCGGCCTGATCGAGAGCCTGCGCGGTCCCCTGGGGGGGCATATGCTTGCCCGCCGCCCAGAGACGATCAATCTCTACGACATCCTTCTCGCACTTGAAGGGCCACTCCTGCCATCCGAACCCGGACGCGATGATATTCCCCCTACGGTGCCTGAGGATCACACCCTCGTCAATGAGCTATGGGGTGAACTGCGTCTGCGCATTGAACAGACCCTGGCGACAATCAGTCTTGAGGATCTCTGCCAACGCAAGCGTGAGCGCGCTGGGAACACGATGTACTATATCTAGGGATGGTTCCGTGTCGGCTGTGCTGGCGTGACTATTTGGCACCCCAGGGCTGGGTTAGGGTCTTTTGTGGAGGGCTGCGCCCTCCACGCCTCCCGGGGGGGCCGTGTCGGCGTGACTAACTGGCACCCCAGGGCTGGGTTAGGGTCTTTTGTGGAGGGCTGCGCCCTCC
>CAIWUD010000221.1 GCA_903915775.1 uncultured Chloroflexota bacterium
ATGGCGAGACGGGTGCGCAGTGCAGCCTCCTGGAACTGGCGTACCATCCGTGCCCACGAAGCGGGATCATTCGATGGTGGGTTACCACCGCCACCGCTGAGGACTGAGCCGAGGAGATAGTCGGTGACATCCTGCGGCGTCAGGCTATTCTTCTCCACCTGGGCCATCTGGCCAACCTTCTCCGTCAACGTCATCTGTGCGAATAGCGACTCGACCAACGCCTCTTGGGGCTGGGTGGAAGATGACGATCTGCTTTCCTGTTGCTGCATAAGCTCCTCATTCTCACAGGAGGCTTGGAGGGCTGCGCCCTCCACAGAAAAAACCCAACCTTGGTTCTGCCAGGGAGCGGGTACCAGTAAACACACTGATATGAGCCTCTTGCGTACCTAGGCTGCTATAATGCAGCTACGTTCCCTTGTTATGAGGTGCTGTATGCTCAAAAGCCCAGGTAGCCCTAACCCTCGATCGATTGGCCTTACTGGTGCACCTGCTGCCATGCGTAAGCATTTTGTCCAGGGTGATCTGACCTGGGTCGATATGATCTACCCAACGCGTGACGAAGTGTTTGCGCTTGGTGAGCACTACCAGTTCCACCCCCTCCACATCGAAGATGTCCTTTCACGGATCCAACGTCCCAAACTGGACGATAGTGATGATCCCGACTACGTGTTTCTCGTGCTCCACTTCCCATTCTTTGACGAAGTAGAGCGCCTTTCGGTGATCTGTGAGCTTGATATCTTCGTTGGCCCCACCTTCGTGATCACCTTCCACGATGGGCGCCTACGCCCGATGCGGCGCCTGACCCAGACTGCTGCCGATGAGCGTGGCAGTGAACTGCTCCTTGGCCGGGGCTCTGGTTTTCTCCTCTACCGGATCATTGAGGGGCTGGTCAACTACTGCTTCCCCATGCTCTACCGCCTTGACGAGAAGCTTGATGCCGCTGAAGAGGAGATGTTCCGCGGCGATACACGCCGGACTGTTCAAGAGCTCTCCTACATCCGGCGGGATATCATCGCCCTGCGCCGGATTATCAGGCCGAATATTCCGGTGGTACGTCTATTAGCGGGGCGTGAACGTGACTACCTGAGGCTTGACGAGGAGCAGTATTTCGGTGATCTCGTTGATGGGCTCAATCGTCTCTGGGACATGCTTGAAGAGCAGAAAGAGATTATCGAAGGGCTTGATTCGACCCTCTCGAGCCTCTCCTCCTACCGTATTAATCGGGAGATGAAAACCTTCACCCTGATCTCCGTGATTATGCTGCCGATGACGCTTGTGGCAAGTATTCTGGGCATGAACGTGTTCATTCCTTTTGCCGAACATCCACTCTCACTCCCCATCGTGCTGCTGATGATGGGGGTGATTGGTGGTGGGCTCTACGCCGTCCTCCGCCACAAACGGCTGGTGTAGCGCCCATATGTTCCGCTCAGGGCCCCAGTTCTTGGAGGTAACGTTGCGCATCAGCATCGTTGGGGTCAATGGTCAGCGCCTGCTCATAGGCAGCCCGCGCCTCATCAGGTCGCCCCTGCAGCTCCAGTGTTTGTCCCAGGTAGACGTAGGCGCGTACGTAGCGGTCGTTAAGCCGGATCGCCTCACGGAAGTCGGTCTCCGCTTCGCTGTAGCGCTCGAGGTTGAAGAGGCTCCAGCCACGCCCGTTGTGATCAACCGCACTATTCGGATCGAGCAGTAGTACCGTATTGAACATTTCCACCGACTCGGTGAAGCGTTCGAGATACTGCAGCGTCCACCCTAAGCCACTGAGCGCAAAACGATCCCGCTCATCGAGCTTCTGGGCAGCGGTGAAGGCCTCTACTGAGCGTTCGAAGAGGTCGGCAGCTGCTGCAGTATCGGTTGTGTAGTAGCCCTTCCAGAAGTAGGTCTCACCGATCCAGCCCAGTACGGCGCCACTACGTGGGTTGCGCTCTCTAGCCTGCTCTAGCAGGCTCAGGGCCCCATCATAGTCGGCGCTAGCAAAACGGATACGTGCCTGCCCATAGTAGCCATCATACCAACTGGAGTCGATCGAGACAGCCTGGGCGAACGCCTCCTCGGCAGCTGCTGTGTCACCGGCATCGTAGGCGATCCAGCCTAGACCGGCCTGGGCGGGGGCAAAGCCAGAGTCGATCTGCAGGGCTTCGTCGTAGAGGACGCGGGCGTTCTCGATATCACCAGCATAGGTGTAGAGTTTGGCTAGGTCGGCACGGAAACGGGCAGCACTCGGCAGTTGATCGATCGCCATCCCAAACTGGTCGGCGCTCTGGTTGAAGTACTCCTCATTCCCACTGAGTTGATACTCGTAGGCGTAGATCTCGGCGAGGAGCCCATGGGTCACGGCCTGCAGCAGCACAGAGCCACTTCCCATACGATCGACCGCCTGATCGAGGCGCTCCAGCGCAGCGTCCATCTCGGTGGGACTCCCTGCGGCCAGGGCTCGCCGAGCCAGGAGATTGCCCCAGACGGCGTAGCCCAGGGCCCGATCGGGATCCTCGGCAATAGCCCGCTCAATCTCGACCAGGGCCCCATTCAGATCGCCCTGCTCGGCCAGGCTGCGTGAGAGCAGTGCATAGCCAATGGCGATCTGCGGAGCGCTACTAGCCTGGGTGTCAATCAGCTGGTTAGCGTACCGCTCTGCGCTGAGCAGATCGCCACGAGCGGTCGCCGCCAGGGCCAGCCGTTCAAGCAGGGCGGGCTGGTCGGGGAAGTCGCTCACGGCAACCTGGTAGGCACCTGAAGCGATCTCCAGCCCATTCGGAGCAGCCAGGGCAGCATCAGCTGTGGTCAGCAGCGCCTCAAGGTCGCTACTCGCAACGCTGGTAGCCGTTGGCGAGGTTGCAGGTGGGCGATCGTTCACAAAGAGACCGATCAGGCCAAGGGCGACCATGCCGAGGATGCCGAAACCGATCAGCCCCAGGATGATCGGGATCAGGCGTGAACGGCCACGGGGCGCCGCCGATGGAATGGGTGGGCTACTGGCTGGGGGTAGCCAGCCCTGCTGTGCCCCATCGATGCGTGGCGGTGTTGGCGGGGCAACGGCCACCGGCTGCGTGGGGTTGAAGGCCGCATCGGGCTGGGCCGGGGCCGCTGGTAGTCTGACGGTAGCGCCGAGCGCTGGTAGGCCACTCTGCGGTGTGGTTGGGCGTTGCGGCTCGCTCATACCAATCCCAGCCGCACTACGCAGGGCACTCACCATTGCCGCCGCAGTGGGGAAACGTGCTTCAGGCTTACGGGCCAGGGCACGCATCACCACATCCTCAACGGCAGCTGGTAGGTCACCACGAACATCGCGTGGCGGCCTGGGGGCATACATCAGCCGGGCCGCCAGCACTGCCAGTGGGGTGTCACCATCGAAGGGAAAGCTCCCGGTGAGCAGTTCGTAGAGCACGATCCCCAGGGCGTAGATATCTGTGGGCGGACCTAGGTTTGCCAATCCTTGGGCCTGTTCAGGCGACATGTACTCAGGTGTACCCATGACCGTTCCGGTCATGGTGAGGCCAGCAGCCTGTTCGTTCGTCGTTGCGCGTGCCAAGCCGAAGTCGGTGAGGTAGACCCAACCTTCGGCAGTGATCATCATATTCGAGGGCTTGATATCGCGATGGATAAAGCCTTGGCGATGGGCGTAGTCGAGGGCATCACCGACTTGGGCTAAGATCTGCGCGGCGCTCGCTACACTCAGCCTACCCTCGGCGTGGAGCAGCTCCTTGACCGTGCGCCCCTGAATATACTTCATCGCGATATAGTGGAGCCCATTCGCCTCACCGACCTCATAGATCGGCATGATGTGGGGATGGTCGAGCCGCGCAGCGCTCCGTGCCTCTTGGCGGAAGCGGGTGACGTAGCTCGCATCATGGGTGAGTGCAGGGGGCAGCACCTTGAGTGCAACCATACGGTCGAGGTTGATCTGACGTGCCCGATAGACGACGGCCATGCCGCCGCGCCCCAGTTCACTCAGAATCTCGAAGTGATCAAGCGTCGTTCCAATCAGGTTTAGTTCGGTCATGGGCGTTCCAGTCGCAGTGAGGGTTTGACGGTATTATGCCACAGAGTGTGGCCAGTGTGGGGAGGAAACCCGCCCCGCTCAGCTTCGTTCGCCCCGAGCGGCGAGCTCCTGGGGTAAGAGGCATGCGTAGATCAGGGCGTTCAGCGGTGTCGCAACACCCGCGGCTGCCCCTAGCCGCACGACTGCACCAGATTGCGCTTCAAGCTCCGATGGGCGTCCCTCGAGCATGTCGCGCTGCATTGAAGAGGTGCCGTTTGGCGCAACACCATCGAGAAAGCCCATGGTTGCTGCAGCAGCTCCTGGTGGAAGTGCGATGCCACGGGCCGTAGCAACGGCAGCAATCTCATCCAGGAGCTGAACGGCGAGGGCACGCGTGGCGGGTAGGCTACGCCAGACACCGATCGGGGCTCGGGTAATTGCGCCAAGTCCACTCCAGGTGCAGATGAGCATGAACTTCTGCCAGATGGCCACCTGAATATCGCGGGCGATCTCGGTCTGAATAGCAGCATGCTGCAGTGCCTCCTGGTAGGCCTCAACCCGTACACTCCGCCGATTATCAAGCTCACCGAGCACGATCGTCGGTACAATGGCCGAGTGGCGCACATGGCCCGGTGCAACCAGCTCGGCAAGGATGCGACAGAGGCCCCCCATGGTATGTTCAACACCGACGGCTGCTACAACTCGATCGGCCGCGTCGACCCCGTTGAGCAGGGGTAGCACCGCGCTGGTGGGACCGATCAGTGGGCCGAGGCTCGCGCAGGCTGCGGGGAGTTGCCAACTCTTCACGGCCAGCATGATGAGATCGACTGGGCCAACCGTTGTTGGATCATCCGTCACATGGGGATGCACCAGAAGATCACCGGCAATACTCTCAATTCGGAGGCCATGGTCACGGATTGCCACAAGGTTTGCCCCTCGCGCAATGAAGGAGACGTCGTACCCCGCCTGTACGAGCCTAGCCCCGAAGTAGCCACCAACCCCCCCCGTTCCGACGATAGCGATACGCATCGAGCACTCTCCTCAGATCTGAATATTTAGAAGCAGACTCCCCAGGCGTAGTTCATCACCATTCAGAAGTGCGACGGGCTGGCGTGGTACCAGTCGAGCACGATTCCGGAAGGTGCCATTCGTACTATCAAGATCTTCAAGGTAGATCTGGCCACCTTGAATGAAGAGGCGGGCATGGCGACGCCCAACCCCGTGGGTCACCGCATCGTGGGGTGTGAGATCGAGGTCGGGAAAGAAGTTGCTGACCGGATCGGCACGCCCGACGATCGCCTCGTTACTGGCCGGCAAGCTGAGGATCGCCCCACTGCTGCGCACAACCAGACTGGCCGGCGCTAGGGTGGTACGCGCCGCTGGGATAGCGTTCGGTCGCGGCTGGGCTGCTGGCGTGGGTGTGCTGGGCGGCGGCTGTGCGGGTGGCACCATCGGTGTGGCGGGGCGTGGCGGGGTGTTGAGCAGGGCGGCACCACACTGCTCACAGAAGGCCTCACCCGGAATCACGGCAGTGGCGCACTGGGGGCAGCTGTTTGGCCCCGCGACCACCACTGGTGAGCCAGCTGGAATGGTCGTGGCCGCTGGTGGCGTTGGGGGTAACGTGGGTGTCTGCGCCTGTGCTGGTACCGGGATGAGCACGGCCCCGCACTGATCGCAAAACCGTGCCGACGATGGATTGTTCACACCGCACTGCGGACAAAATGGCATGGGTTCGCGCCCCTTTCTTGTGAGCAATGTGAACCGTGGAGTTTGGTTGACGATCGCTACCTACCATTATACGTGAGGGATGTTTCGGTGTCGGCTGCACCTGCCGTGCCGAACCTGTTCGCTTTGATAGGCTTTGCAAGCGGGAATATGGTACAATCCTCGGCGTCTTTGGCACGCTGTTGCAGGGGTCTGCGGCCCCCGCACCCCCGCTAAAGGAGCTCGTATGCACATTGTGGTATGCCTCAAGCAGGTTCCTCGCGATAACTCGGTCAAGATCAACTCGGATTTGAGTGTCAATACTGATGGGATCGAGAAAATTATCAACCTCTTCGATGAGTATGCAATCGAAGAGGGTATCGCCTGGAATGAGAAGCATGGCGGTAAGCTCACCGTTCTATCGTTAGGCACCGACAGCTGGGTCGAGCAGATCCGTCGTGCCCTTGCGATGGGTGCAAGCGACTCGTTGTTGCTGAGCGATCCCGCCTTTGCTGATCTCGACACCATTGCTGCTGCCCGCGTGGTGGCTGCGGCCATCAACAAGTTGGGTGACGTCGACCTGATCTTCTGTGGACGGAACAGCACTGACGACGAGAGTGGTGCCTTTGCCCCGGCCCTGGCCCGTGCCCTGGGCTGGTCGCAAGTGACCTATGTTGGCAAAATGCTCGACCTCAACCCCGCTGCACGCACACTCAGTGCGGAGCGCCACCTCGAAACGACCATCGAGACGGTGACCGCAACCCTACCGGCCGTGGTCAGTGTGATCAAAGATATCAACAGCCCACGTTACCCCTCGTTGTTGAAGATCAAGAAGGTCGCCAAGGTTGATCCACCGGTCTGGAATGCTGCCGATCTCGGTCTGACTGGCCTGAGTGTGGCGACGAAGATAGTCAATCGGGTACCACCACCGCCACGCCCCTCGGGTGAGCGTATCGATGGCCCCGACGCGGCTGCCAAGGTGAAGAAGTTGGTGGACAGGCTGCTGGAGAGTCAGATTATCTGAAGGAGCAACACCCTATGGCAGGCGTTCTCGTCTTTATTGAGCAGGTCGGTGGTGAAGTAGCCACGATCTCGCGGGAGCTCATGGGGAAGGGGAGGGAGTTAGCCCAGGCCCTGGGCGGCCCCCTCGGCGCACTGGTAGTGAGCAATGACCCAGGTGCCCTAGCTGAACGCGCCGTAACCCTAGGCGCCGATACGGTCTATACCCTGGTTGATCCTGGGCTGGCCAGCTACACAACCGATGGCTACGTAGGGGCTGCTAAGGTCGCCGTGGCAACGGCCCAGCCAGTGCTGATTCTCGCTGGCACCAGTTTCCAGATGCGCGACTTTGGTGCGGCTCTGGCCACCGATCTCGATGCTGGTCTTGCCGTTGATGTCACCGATCTGAAGGTTGAAGACGGTGCGATCCGTGCGATCCGCCCCTCGCACGGTGGCAACGTGATCAGCACCTACCACTTCACCGCCGGGCGACCAGTCGTGGCCCTCGTGCGCAAGCAGAGCTTTAGCGAGGCCACCGCTGGTGCGCGTGGCGGGAGCATCCAGCCGCTCACCCTCCCCACCCTGGACATGCGCACCCAAGTGACTGGGGTACGCGAGAAGGGTGGCGCCGTCAACCTGACCGACGCAGCGGTCATTGTCAGTGGTGGGCGTGGCCTGGGCGATAAGGAGAACTACTACAAGCTGATCCCACCGCTCGCCGAGGCTTTTGGCGGAGCGTACGGTGCTTCACGTGCTATTGTTGATGCCGGCTGGGTACCGTACGAACACCAGGTGGGCCAGACTGGCAAGACGGTCAGTCCCAAGCTCTACGTCGCCGCCGGGGTGAGTGGCGCAATTCAGCATCTGGCAGGGATGCGCACCAGCCGAAACATCGTTGCGATCAACAAGGATCCTGAAGCGCCGATCTTCCGCGTGGCGACTTTTGGTGTCGTAGGTGATGTGAATGAGATCCTACCCCTCCTGACCCGCGAACTACGTAGTCGTCTTGGGTAGGGGTTGGGCCGAGGATAAACCAGCTACGCAGGGTGGGGAGGCAGATGCCTCCCCACAGTTCATGTTTGCCCTCTACACCAGGGCCTTCTCCGTCTCACGGTCGAAGATGTGCATCTTCTCCATATCGAGCACAATCTCAACGCTCTGGCCGGTACGAGCGTTGGTGCGCGGGTCAAGGCGACCAATGAACTCCTTACCGCTCGCCTCGACGTATGCGTAGACTTCTGAGCCCATCGGCTCGACGACATTCACACTCGTCGTAAGCCGACCACGATCATCTACCCCGCGTGGCACATAGTGGGAGTCGTGCACATCTTCGGGGCGAATACCGAAGAAGATCTCTTTGCCAACGTGGCTGCCCACCCGATCGAGCTTGCTGGGTGGCACCGGCATGACAAACTGATCGCTCACCACTACCGCCAGCCCGCCATTGACACGATCGAGCTTCGCCTCGAAGAAGTTCATCGCCGGGCTCCCGATAAAGCCGGCGACAAACATATTGCCGGGGTTATCGTAGAGGTTTTGGGGCGTATCGAGCTGCTGGAGAATGCCATCGCGCATGACCGCAATGCGCGTCCCCATGGTAAGAGCTTCCGTCTGATCGTGAGTCACGTAGATAAAGGTCGTCTTTAGTCGCTGATGGAGCTTGCTAATCTCAGCACGGGTCTGGACGCGCAACTTCGCATCAAGGTTGGAGAGGGGCTCGTCCATCAAGAAGACGGCCGGATCACGCACAATGGCGCGTCCCAGGGCGACACGCTGACGCTGACCACCCGAGAGGGCCTTGGGCTTGCGGTCGAGCAGGTGCCCGATCGAGAGCATCTCAGCCGCCTCTTTCACCCGGCGGTCGATTTCGGTCTTGGCCACCTTGCGCAGCTTGAGGCCGAACGCCATGTTGTCATACACGCTCATGTGCGGGTAGAGGGCGTAGCTCTGGAAGACCATGGCGATATCACGGTCCTTTGGTGGGACATCATTAACCACACGATCACCGATCCAGATCTTCCCGTCGGTAATCTCCTCGAGACCGGCCAGACAGCGTAGGGCGGTAGATTTTCCACAGCCCGAAGGGCCAACCAGGACGAGAAACTCACCGTCGTTGATCTCGATATTCAGATCCTTGAGAACGGTTACCTCGCCGAAACGCTTCCAGACACGCTCATACTTGATACCAGCCATTGGGTTGATGCCTCCTTGCTTATGCTCGATGTCTTGTGGGGTATGCCGATCAACAGTGCAGCGCTGCACTCGATCGGCGGATCATCAGGCTCAGATTGAGTAGGGGTTGCGGATCCAGGTCGTGCCGTTCAATCAGTGCGATCAGGCGCTTCGCCAGAGCGACCCCAAGGCTACGTCTAGGTACCCGTAGCGTCGTGAGTGGCGGATGGGTGTGAGCGGCCAGGGGAAGATCGCCGCAGCCCACCAGCGCCAGATCGGATCCAACTGCCAAGCCGGCATCGTAGAGCGCGTGCATTGCTCCAAACGCCAGGATGTCACTCGCTGCCAGCACGGCACTCGGCGGCTCGGGGCGCGAGAGGAGCTCCTCCATCGCCGCCATACCCGCCTCTTGCGTCGCACCAGCCTCGACAACTAGCTCTGGATCGGGGGCACATCCACGCTCCGCAAGGGCAGTAGCAAAGCCCTGGTAGAAGGGCTCGCTACCAACCAGATCGGAGGGTAGGGCGATCATGGCGATGCGCCGATGGCCAAGCTGAAGTAGATGGCGCGTCGCGTCGTACGCACCACGCTCCAGGTCAAGACCCACACTGGGGCAGGGCAGACTACTCCCCGCTGCCCCTGCTGCCACACAGGGTACGCCAGCAGCAGTGAGGAGGAGTGCACGCTCATCCTCACTTCGTGGATCGAGCAGCACCAACCCATCGACACGCCCAGTCTGCGCGAGTTCTGCACCCAGTTCAGACTCATTCCGTGCGCCCTGAACTGCGAGCAGCAGGTAGTAGGCGCCATCGGCGGCACCTTCACTCAAACCGGCGACTAGCTCAGCGAGAGCCGGGTCGGCCAGGGCTGTAGGAGCAGGTGGCAAGACGAGCCCCAGGGTACGTGAGCGGGTACGCAGGCTGCGAGCGGCATGGTTGGGCTGGTAGCTCAGTGCCGCAACTGCATCCAACACCCGACGGCGCGTCGCCGCAGCGACACTACCGGTCCCGTTTAGCACGTACGAGACGGTAGCCGTTGAGACCTGGGCTCGCTCAGCAACATCCTTGATCGTGGCCGCCACGCTGCACTACTTTTACTTAATCGATTAAGCGAGAGTATAGCAGCCCCTTGGGAGACTGTCAAGCGCTTTTGAAGCGAGATTGCCCTAGCCGATTCCGACGTAGAGCCTATACAATAGTGGTGGGATGAGAGGATTACCGATCCTCACAGAAATGAGAGGTAGCTATGGTACAGACTCCCCGGATCTATCAGGAGGAGCTGGAGGAGCGGACCCTGTCGCCCCTCGCGGCACGGAGCGCCGCCGCAGTACGTGATCGCCCTGAAGCAGCATGCCCCATCCGTACGGCCTACCAGCGCGATCGCGACCGTATCCTACACTCCAAGCCCTTTCGCCGCCTCAAACATAAGACTCAGGTCTTCATTGCTCCCCTTGGCGATCACTATCGCACCCGGCTCACCCATACGCTCGAAGTGACCCAGGTGTCGCGAACCGTTGCGCGTGCCCTCCACCTCAATGAAGACCTGACCGAGGCGATCGGACTGGGTCACGATCTCGGCCATGCGCCCTTTGGCCATGCCGGAGAGACCGCCCTGACCCGCATCTTTCCTACCCACTTTCGCCACAACGAACAGTCGCGGCGGATTGTTGAGCTCCTTGAACGCGATGGGCAGGGGCTCAACCTCTGTTATGCGGTACGTGAGGGGATCTATCTCCACTCAAAAGCGCGCCGTGATATCATGATGACGGCCTGGGGCACGGCGAGTACCCTGGAAGGGCAGATCATCAAGATTTGTGACAGCATTGCCTATATCAACCACGATATCGATGATGCGCTGCGTGCCGGTGTGCTGCAGCAGTCCGACCTGCCCCCTGACGCCCTCGCTATCCTCGGCTCTAGCCACGGCGAGCGGATCAATACGATGGTGGCCGATCTGATCGATTGGAACTGGTGGGCTACGGGTCAACAGACGCCGCCTAACCCACCGCTGATCACGATGAGTCCGGAGATCCTGGCGGCAACCAACCAACTCCGTGATTTCATGTACCGCGAAGTCTACCTGAATAAGCGCTCAAAGCCTGACGATGACAAGGTTCGTTTCGTGATTGAGACGCTCTACAGCCACTTTGTCAACCACCCTGAGCTGCTACCCGCCGATCTGTTGCGCATCAACCAGCAGCGTGCTGAGCCGATCGAACGTGCGGTGGTCGACTATATTGCCGGCATGACCGATCGCTACGCTCTTGAGGTCTTTCGACGCATCTTCATTCCACGTACCTGGGGTGCGTGACGTATAGGGCCTACAGTTCCCTAGAGCATAGATGAGCAAGTGGTGCCATGAGCCAAATTGATGAGATTCGCTCAAAAGTCGATATCGTTGAGCTCATTGGATCACTGGGCGTTGCACTGCGTAAGGCTGGTCGTAGCTACGTGGGCTTCTGCCCATTCCATCCCAACTCACGCACACCGGCCTTCACGGTCTACCCCGATACGCAGAGCTTCTACTGCTTTGGCTGCCACGCCTCAGGAACCAGCTTCGATTTCCTGATGCGTAAGCAGGGGATCGACTTTCGTGGCGCACTCGAGCAGATGGCCGCCCGTGCCGGGGTTCGCCTCGAAGCGCAGAGTGAAGACGCACGCCGCGAAGATACGGAGCGTAGTCGGCTTAGTGAACTGAATAGCCTGGTCGCGCAGGTGTTTCACCACGTCTTGGTGGCTACGAAACGTGGTGAGCCAGGGCGGGCCTATGTGGAGCAACGCCAACTCAATGCGACCGTAATCGAAAGCTTTCAGCTTGGGTATAGCCCCGAAGATTGGAGCTTTCTCTTCACCTACCTCACGGAGCGGAAAGCGTTTCGTGCCGAAGAAGTTGTGGCAGCGGGGTTGGCCATCCGCCACGAGCATGGCCACTACTACGATCGTTTTCGTGGCCGTCTGATCTTCCCAATTCGGAATACGAAGGGTGAAGTGGTTGGCTTTGGCGGGCGGGCACTTGGTAGTGGTACACCCAAATATATCAACACCCCAGAGACACTCCTCTACAAGAAGGGCGAACTGCTCTACGGGCTCGACCTCGCCCGCGAGGCGATTCGGCTTGAGGATCGTACGATTCTGGTTGAGGGCTACATCGACGTGATCAGCGCCCACCAGCACGGCTTCCGCAATGTGGTCGCACCACTGGGAACTGCCCTCACCAAGGCCCATGCCATCCTGCTCAAGCGGCTCTCACACCATGTTTACATGGCACTCGATGCCGATGCAGCGGGCCAGCGTGCGACCTTGAAGGGGCTGAATGCACTCCGTGAGAGCACGGAGGGTGATGGGCAGTTGGTCCCGACGGCGCAGGGAGCGTTACGCCTCGAGAGTGAAGTGAGCCTGCGCATCATCCGTATGCCGGAAGGGCGTGATCCTGATGAGGTGATCCGTGCCGATCCGGAGCTCTGGCGCCGTCTGGTGAGTGAAGCGGTACCACTCATGGAGTTCTACATGGGTGCCTACACCGCCGATCTCGATCTCACGCAACCAGAGGCTCAGCGTACCGCCCTCGATCGCCTCCTGCCGCTCCTTAGCGAGCTCGACGGCGCCCAACAGCGGGTCTACGTCTCGCGTGTTGAGCAGCTAGTGGGGATTCGTGCTGAACTGATCATCGATCTGCTACGTGGCGGGCGGCGGCAGCCTACCCAGTTGCAGCCGGGTGAGCAGGTGAGACGTGGGCGGACAGCAGTGCAGCCGCCGGCTCCACCGCCCCCACCCACCGATGCCACCGAGCCCCTACCGGCGGCCCTTCGCCCAGCAGTACGCACTGATGAAGCCTACCTCCTTGGCCTGGCTATGCGCCATCAGACGGTTGATGCTGCTGTCGAGGCCCTCCTCGAGGAGGGGTTGCACAAACATCCCGCCATGCGTGAGCTCTTTGGCGGTGGGTTAGAAGATCTGCTGGAGGATCCCGTTAATCAGGAGATTTGGCGTCAACTGAGTAGCCTGCCACCCGCTTGGCGCCCGTGTACTCCCGAAGATCTCGAGCGCTGGGTTACTCAACTCGATGGAGCAGTGCGGGAAGCAGCGCACCAATTGATGAGCATGACTAGACCCGAAGATTTCCGCTACCGCCAGGAAGCCGAGCAGTGTGCACGTAAGCTGCGCATCGAGCAGGTCAAACAGCGCATAGCTCGCCTCCAGACCCATGTCCGCCACACGGTCGATGTGGAGCAAGCTCAGGAAGTTATCGCCATGCTTACCCGGGTCAACGCCTACCTCGCCGCGCTCCAGACTCCGCGTCGGAGCAGCACCTTCCCCGATCTACGCAATACGATGGGCTCGGAGTAGGAGTTGTAGCCATGATCGGCTCAGGCGACCCTGCCTGCTCACTAGCATGCATCCATTGCGGCGTAGCCACACCACCATTCCACTAGGAATAACCCCATGACCACCCACTCACCAACCGAATCACGCCCCGCCAGCCCTCGATCTGAGCGCGGCCTTGGTTATGCACTAGCCGGAGGGTTAGGCATTACCCTGTTCGCGATGCTGATCGGTGGCACACTCTTTGCCTGGCTGCTCTTTGTGGCCCGTGGGCCAGCGATGGCCGAGATGTTACCCGCTGATACGCAACTCTACGTGGCCCTGCAGCCCAATGTTGGTAGTGTGGTTGATCGCATTGAACTCCGTCAGGCCCTGCGTGACCAACTGGGGGTTCTTGAGCCGGAAGCACTCTTCCCCGATCTGGAGCGTCTGGCCGTTGTACCACTCAGCAGCACTACCCTGGGTACATGGCTTGGTAGCGAACTAGGGGTGGCTGTGCGTGGAGCGGACGCAGCCAGCCTGATGGGGGAAGACCCTGCTGCTGCCCTGCTGCGCGAAAGCGAGCTCTTCTTCTTCTTCAGTTCCAAGAATGATCCGCAAGCAGCCAGCTTTCTGGAGCAGCACCGCACTGCCCGTGAGCAGCGCGGCGAGCGCTTTACCGCTTACGAACGTGGTTCGACAACGATCTACGCCCAGACAACTGAATCAGCTAGCCCCATTGCCGCCTTTGGACTGATCGAGCACTATGTCGTCTTTAGCAACAGCCCGTCCGCGCTCCTCGACCTCGCAGAGGGCGTCGCAAAGGAGCGGACCCTCGCCAGCCAGCCTCTGTTTACCGAACTGCGTTCAGGGGGCAGCGGACTCGCCTACAGCGATGGGAGTGCGGCTGCCGAAACTGCACGTGCCGCCTTGCGCGAACTGCTCATGGCGTTGGGGCGCGTACCAGTGTCGGGTTAGGCGTCCTGTGCTGGGCGGGCGCGTGCCGCAGCGACAATCTGCTGCAGGTAGGCCTGCCAATGTTGTTGGTTCGCCCGAGTAATACGGCGGACGGCTTCAATATCACCACTCTCACCCGCCTCATAGGCCGCCGCAAGGGACTCCTGGAACGTGCGGGCAAGGTCGGCGACTGCACGCCGTAGTTCGCCATTCATGGCGCGCTGCTGCTCCAGTTGCCCCTGCAGCCACTGGATGAGGCGCTCCTGTTCGGCAAGCTGCTCCTCAAGATTCATCGACTCCTCCGTACGAGAGGTGTGGAGGGTGAAGCCCTCCACAAAATCCCCAACCTAGCCCTGGTGGTGCCCGAGCGGCACACCGTCGTCGGTACCTGTTCACACCTCTCCTAGAGCGAGGGCGTCTCACCCTCATGCCCCCCCCCGTAAGGGCAACCCCCCGTGGTTGCCCTGCCGTTGGCTTACCCCAACGGTGAACAGGTACCGGCGCAGTCGACATTGAACCATACCCTAAACCATGATATACTCAATACCATTGAATATCAACAGGTTCGAGGAACACGTAGAGGACTGTGATGATCCAGGTGGACCGTGACCAGCCGAGCCGTGGCGAGCGCACCGCACTGGAGGAGATCGAACGATCAATCATGCAGATCAGCTGGTTAGCGCAGCGCCAGTTCATGCAACTACTTGATGAGGAGCGTTTTCGGCTAACTCTACCGCAGTTCTATACCCTGCTCTACCTGGAGCAGAGCGGCGAGTCGTGCAAGATGTCCGATCTGGCTGATGGAACCCATCAATCGGCGGCATCTCTGACTGGTGTGGTTGATCGGCTACGTGATAAGCAGCTGATTGATCGGCTGCGGGATGATCGCGACCGGCGCCAGGTGATTGTTACCCTCACACCCCAGGGTCGTGAGCTGATGAGTGAGATTAAGCAGGCCCGTCGGGAGCAGATGCATATGGCCCTTGCCCACCTCGCCGACCCCGAAGTTGGGGCGCTGATGCTCCTCTTGGATCGTGTGCTTGCCGGGATGGCCCGTGCACTTGAACGGGCTGAGAACGGTAGGTTGGCCTGATAGAATGTACCTACGACGTCACCAACTAGTTTGATCGAGGTGTGGAGGGCGCAGCCCTCCACGAACAATCCAACCCAGCCTTGGTACCGCCAGCGGGTCACGCTGGCGCAGCCGCACTTGAAATATCCCAGGAATAGGGTAATGGAAAAACAGAGATATCGCTTCGATGATCACGCATCAACCGGTTCTGAGCCTGAGGCCGAACTACCAGATGTAAAGCGCAATGAGCGCAGGCTACCGCTAGTGGTTCTCGGTGAGATGGTGATCATGCCCCATATGACCATTCCGCTCCAGGTACCGCAGGGCAAATCCTACCGTGCGATGGAGCGGGCGTGGGAAGAGGATCACGAAGTGCTCCTCATCTTTGTGCGTGAAGCTGAGCTTGAGGGCTACAAGAGCAGCCAGCCACAGCAACTGCCACCGATCGGCGTCATTGCACGCCTGGAGGAGTTCGCGAAACTCCCCGATGGTACGGCTCGGGTCATCCTCGAAGGGTTGCATCGGGCACGTATTCACACTGCGACCCAGGTCACTCCCTTCTACCGTGTGCGCTGCTCGACCGTGTTTGATAGCGACGTTGAGGGTATCGAAGTCCAGGCCCTCATGGACACGGTCAAGCAGCAGGTTGATGAGTTTGTCGACCACCTCGGTGAAGTTCCGCAAGAGGCGGTACAGTTTGTTCACCGCATCGATCGTCCTGGCCATCTGGCGGACATCGTCACTTGGGGGCCAGCCTTCGATTTCAATGATCGCCTTGAGGTACTGAACACCCTCGACCCAATTGAGCGGCTGCGCAAAGCGTATATCGTACTGGCGCGCCAGCTCGAGCTGCTCAAGCTACGGGCCAAGATACAACAAGACACCAAAGAGGTTCTCGATCAGAGCCAGCGCGAGTACTTCCTGCGCGAGCAGATGCGGGTGATCCGGCGCGAGTTGGGTGAGGATGACGACTCCGACGATCCCATCGACGAGTTACGCCGCAAGATCAACGAGATGGAGGCTCCTGACTATGTGAAGAGTCAGGCGCTCCACGAGGTGAAACGCCTTGCCCAGCAGGGCATGAACAGCCCTGAAGCTGGGGTCATTCGCACCTACCTCGACTGGATCACCAACCTGCCCTGGGGTGAGGAGCAGTATAGTGAGATTAGCATCAGTGAGGCGCAGAAGGTGCTGGATGAGGATCACTACGGCCTCGAGAAGGTGAAGGAGCGGATCCTCGAGTACCTGGCGGTGCGTAAGCTCGCCGGCAACAAGATGCGCAGCCCCATCCTCTGCTTCGTTGGCCCGCCCGGTGTGGGTAAGACGAGCCTGGGCCGCAGTATTGCCCGCGCCCTGGGCCGCCAGTTTATCCGCACCAGCCTGGGTGGTGTACGTGACGAGGCCGAAATCCGCGGCCATCGCCGTACCTACATCGGGGCCATGCCCGGCAGAATTATCCAGGGGATCAAGTCGGTCAAATCGAATAGCCCAGTCTATGTGCTTGACGAGGTGGATAAGGTCGGCGCCGACTTCCGCGGCGATCCTACCTCAGCCCTACTCGAGGTGCTCGACCCCGAGCAGAATGGCACCTTCTCCGACCACTACCTGGAGATCCCCTTTGATCTGAGCAAAGTGGTCTTTATTGCCACGGCCAATCAACTAGAGCCGATCCCTGGGCCGCTGCGCGACCGCATGGAGATCATTGAGATTGGCGGCTACACCGAGGATGAGAAGCTCGAAATTGCCCGCGGCTTTCTGATCCCGAAGCAGCGTGAGTTCCACGGCCTCGCGACCGAGCAGCTGCAGATCAGCGATGGTGCGGTGATGAAGCTGATCCGCGAGTATACCCGTGAAGCTGGAGTGCGCAACCTTGAGCGCGAAATTGCCAGCCTCTGTCGTAAAGTTGCCCGCAAGGTTGCGTCGGCGAGTGAGCCTGAAGCCGGTACCGCTGAGGAGCCCCAGACCTACACGGTCGATACGGACGATATCGCCACCTACCTTGGTCCCGAGCGCTTCACCTTCGGCCTGGCTGAAGAGCGTGATGAAGTGGGTGTTGCCACCGGTGTGGCCTGGACGACAGCTGGTGGTGATATTCTGAGCATTGAGGTGCTACCCGTGCGGGGCAAGGGCGGCCTCCAGTTGACTGGTCAGCTTGGCGACGTAATGAAGGAGAGTGCCCAGGCGGCGATGAGCTACGTGCGCTACCGCTCAAAGGATCTGGGTATCGACCCCAACTACTTCGAGGAGCACAACATCCACGTCCATATCCCGGAGGGAGCGGTGCCGAAGGATGGCCCCTCAGCCGGGATTACCCTGACCACGGCCCTCATTAGTGCCATGACGGGTCAGCCGGTACGTCGTGATGTGGCCATGACCGGCGAAGTGACCCTGCGCGGGAAGGTTCTGGCTATTGGTGGGCTGAAGGAGAAGACCCTAGCCGCCCACCGTGCTGGTATTCGCACCTTCATCCTGCCCAAGGAGAATACCAAGGATATCGTCGAGTTGCCGGAGAAGGTGCGCAAGGATCTGACCCTCATCCCGGTCTCTTCGATGGACGAGGTGCTCAAAGTTGCCCTGGCCGTCACTGCAACGCCACCTGATGCGTCTCGGACAGCGCCCAGTGCCTAGCGTGGGCGAGGGAGCTCTCCTCCCTCGCCTCCTCACCTCTTCCCCACGGTGTGGATAGCGAACCATGAGCAGCAGATCAGTAGCGTCGCCGCGGGTCGCGATGTTAGCCCGGGCAGTGTTTCCGCTCCACGGCTACGGTGGCATCGAGCGCCACGTCTTCCACCTGGTGACCCATCTCACGCGCCTTGGGGCTGCCGTGACGCTCTTCATCCAGGAGAGCGCTGTGCAGCGCCGCGACGCAACGGATGCCGCCACCCGCGCTATTACGACCGGTCTGGCGCGGGTCGTCTACCTGCGCTACGACTACACCTCGCCACTCCTCCCACCGAATGGCATCCTCGGACGGCAGATCAACTACCCGCGTTACAGTTGGCAGCTTGGCCAGGTGGCCGCCGACGCGGTACGCCGTGGGCTCTTCGATATCGTCCATAGCCAGGGTCTCTGTGCCACTGGCTACGGCTTCATCCGTAGCCGGGATCCGCGCCTACGCCAGTTGCCGTTTGTTGCCAACCCCCATGGCATGGAGGAGTTTCGCACCCCTGATCGCCGCAAGTGGCTAGCCTACGCACCCTTCCGTGCGCTCTATGCCTACGGCCACCGTCTGGCAGATCGCACCATCGCGACTGACGCCTGCACCAGGGACGATCTCCCGCGCTACCTCGGTGTTGACCCACACCGCGTCGTCGTGATCCCCTCAGCCATCGATGTGGCAGAGTCCCTGGGCTACGTAGAGGCCACGCTGCGCCATGATCTCCGCGCCCGCTTTCGTCTCGACACTGCCGACACGATCCTCCTCAGTGTGGGGCGCCTGGAGCAGAACAAGGGCTTCCACATCCTCATCGCGGCCCTCGCCCAACTCCGCGACCGACTGCCACCCGGTTGGCGTTGGCTCCTCGTCGGCGATGGCAAGGAGCGAGCCGCCCTTGAGGAGCAGGCTCGCCAGGCCGGGATCGCCGCCCATGTCAGCTTCGTTGGCCGCCTGAGCGATCACGAGCTCCACAGCCTCTACGAAGAGGTCGATCTCGTGATCCACCCTACGCTCTACGAAGGCTCGTCGCTGGTGACCCTAGAGGGTATGGTGCACCGTCGCCCGCTGATCGCCTCAGCTGCAGGCGGTATTCCTGATAAGGTCTTTCCCGAGCGCAACGGCTACCTGGTACGCCCCGGTGATGTTGCCGACCTGAGCGCCAAGCTGCTGCAGGCCCTCGCCCAGCGCCCACGCTGGCCGGATTGGGGCGCCGAGAGTGAGCGTATTGTGCGCACGACCTTCGATTGGCCGATTGTCGCCCGCCAGACCCTGGATCTCTACGCCGAGTTGATCGCAGACGCGCCCAGGGCGAGAGGGTAGTGCAGCGCGTCTAACCACGCTCTGGCGGTTACGCGAAACGGGCAGCACGGAGTGATCCGTAGCTGCCCGTTTTGTGACTCTTGGCTCCCCGACCTGGATTCGAACCAGGAACCTACTGATTAACAGTCAGCCGCTCTACCGTTGAGCTATCGGGGATCATCATCTC
>CAIWUD010000222.1 GCA_903915775.1 uncultured Chloroflexota bacterium
CCATGAGACGCACCCCCTGGGCCGTCAACTGTTCCGCGAGCTCGGCACTTACATACCCTTTATCGCCGAGATACGTCCGACCAGGATGCAAGGGGAGCAGATCTTCTGCAGCATCACGTTCGTCAGCATTCGCCGATGTGAATTCGAAATCAAGGATGACACCACCCAAGGTTACCACCAGGTTCAGCCGATAGCCAAAATAGGTCTGCTTCTTCGACGCGCAATAGCCAAACGTGGCTCCGTGCGCGTCCCAATCACGCGTACGCTGAGGAGCAAGGTGAAACTTCATCACGGGTAGCGGCAGTCCATCAATGGCCCCATAGGCATCCTGAGCGACATCGAGACCCGCGAGGACAATTTGTCGGATCTGATTCATGGCATACATCAGATTACGTTGTCGTCGGTTCAACCGCGATCGTTCGGGAAGTTGCGGAAATAAATGGCGATAGGGTTGCCACTCAGCATGGAGGTGGGTTTCTCGATCCCATCCTCGGCATTCGCTGGCAATCACGACGGTTATGAATTCACTATCACTACAACTTGTGGGATCAGGGCCAGGACGAGCATACAGCGGGGCGATCTGCTGCCAGAGATCATCAATGGTGACAAACATCCAGGTCACGAAGTCTTCGAAATCGGCTATCATAGGGGCTCCTCCGTGTGTGGGTGGTGGTTCTTCGTGTTAGGGCCGGTTGTAAAATCCCCAAAAGGGCCGACATGAAATTCCCCATCCTGCCCCAGTCGGTTCGGTTCTCGTGCAGAATCAGCACAGCCTGGATTCTGCTGGAGGACCACCACCATGCTTACTGCGGAGGATCGGTTCGTGATCAAAGATTTGTATCGTAAGGGTGTCTCGATCAGTGAGATTGCGCGCCAGACGGGTCATGATCGCAAGACCGTGCGGAAGATTGCGACCAGTACTCAGCCCATTACGGTCGAGCGGGCAACGGCACCACGTCGGGTGCATAAGCTGGACCCCTTCGTGCCCTACCTGGAGCGGCGAGTCGCGGAGGGGGTCGTGAATGCGGCGAAGCTCTTTGCCGAGGTACGCAGCCAGGGCTACACGGGCGGGAAAACCCGCGTCAAGGATTGGCTCGAGAACCGCCGTCCTCAGCGCGACACTGACCCCGTCGTGCGCTTTGAGACGGCACCTGGCGAACAAGCGCAGGTCGATTTCGCCTCGTTTGGCACGATCCTGCATCAGGGCCGTGAACAGCGCCTCTCGGCCTTCCTGATGACCCTGGGGTGGTCGCGCATGCTCTTTGTGCGCTTCTTCGTGACCTGTGACTGGGTCGCCTTCCTGCGTGGGCATCTCGCTGCCTTTACCCATTTCGGTGGGACACCCCGCACCGTCTTGCACGACAATCTCAAAAGTGCGGTCCTGGAGCACCGAGGCGGACATGTCCGCTTTCACCCCCGCTATCTCGATTTTGCGGACTACTATGGCTTCACCCCGCGGGCATGCCAGCCGTATCGTGCCCGCACGAAGGGGAAAGTTGAGCGCGCGGTACGCTACGTCCGCGAGAACTTCTGGCCGGGACTGTCCTACACCGACCTGGATGACCTTAATCGGCAAGCCCAGATCTGGCTTGACACCATCGCGAACGTGCGCATGCACGCCACCACGGGTGTCACCCCCGTGAGCCGCCTGGCGGACGAGCAATTGTCCTCCATTGCTGCCCGTCCACCGTACGAGATTACGCCTATCCTCCTCCGCCACGCCAGCCGTGATGGCTGGGTACGCTACGGTGGTGCCGCCTACGCTATTCCCCTTGCGGCGACCGGACAGGCAGTTCTGCTCAAGGTTACCGACCGCGATGAGGTCGTGATCACCACCCCCCAGGGTACGCTCCTGGCGACCCATCCCCTTGTGTCCAGCCCTGGTGCCTCGGTCGGCCACCCCGTACCGCGTCCGTCCCAGGTCGTACCACCACCCCCTCCCGAGCCACTCCAGACGCCTTCGGTACCCGCACTGCCGGACGCGCCGCAGGTTGAAGTGCGCTCGCTCGACGCCTATGATGCGTTCCTGGAGGTGGACTGATGGATGCGTGTTACGACCGGGTGCAGGCCGCATTGCAACGGCTCAAACTGGGTGATATTGCCCAGCAACTCGACCACGTTGCCGCGCAAGCGGCCCGTGAAGAGTGGAGTTACCTCGTATTTCTCGACCAGCTGCTCGCCGGGGAACAGGTGGCGCGTGCGGGACGCGACGTGGCGATGAAAACGAAGTTGGCGCGTCTGCCGTTTGTGAAAACGCTCGATCAGTTTGACTTTGCGGCCCAGCCGTCGGTCAATGAACGCCAGGTTCGTGATTTGGCGACGGGGCGGTTCGTGGCCCACGGGGAGAATGTGCTGCTGCTGGGGCCACCTGGTGTGGGAAAAACCCATCTTGCGGTCGCCTTGGGGGTGGCGGCCATCAGTCAGGGCATGGGGGTCTACTTCCTCACCGTGGCCGATCTCCTCGATATGATTGAGCGTGATGCAAAGGCGGGACGGCTCCAGCAACGCCTCCAAACATTGTGTAAGCCGAAGCTGTTGATCCTGGATGAAATGGGCTATTTTCCGCTCGATGCGGTGGCCGCCCGGTTCCTCTTTCAGTTGGTCAGTCGACGCTATACCAAAGGCAGCATGATTATTACCAGCAACAAATCCTACGGTGAGTGGGGCGATGTGGTAGCCGACCAGGTGCTGGCAAGTGCCATTCTCGACCGGTTGCTCCATGTCTCGACGACCATCAACATTCGTGGGCAAAGCTATCGTTTACGGGAGAAGCGTCGGGCAGGGATCTTTCACGACCTGGCGACGACCCCAACAGAGGAGGTGCTCGCCCCAACAGATGCGCGTGCCTAGGGTCCGGTTCGCACGGATGGGCTGGGGAAATTCAACCCGGCCTTTTTGAGGAATTTCAAGTCGGCCTTGACAGGGCGAGACGCCCTCGCTCCAGGAGCGGTGTGGTTGCCCGTACGGGGGAGCACCACGAGGGCGAGACGCCCTCGCTCCAGGAGCGGTGTGGTTGCCCGTACGGAGGGGCACCACGAGGGCGAGACGCCCTCGCTCCAGGA
>CAIWUD010000223.1 GCA_903915775.1 uncultured Chloroflexota bacterium
CGAGGGCGAGACGCCTTCGCTCCAGTTACTGCCCGTACGGGGGGCGCCGCGAGGGCGAGACGCCTTCGCTCCAGTTACTGCCCGTACGGGGGGCGCCGCGAGGGCGAGACGCCCTCGCTCCAGTTACTCAGCGAGTGGTGAGGGCATCCTTCACCAATTGGGCAATATCGGTGGGCAGGCGGGCAATGCGTACCCCGACAGCCTCGAGGGCGCGCATCTTCTCCTGGGCTGTCCCCTCACCACCACTAATAATAGCCCCGGCGTGACCCATACGCTTGCCTTCAGGGGCAGTCTGACCAGCAATAAAACTCACAACCGGCTTGGTGACGTGGGCCTTGATGTAGCGTGCGGCCTGGATCTCGGCATCGCCACCGATCTCACCGATCAGGACAATTGCCTCGGTTTGCGGATCGGCCTGGAAGAGCTCAAGCACATCAATGAAGCTGGTGCCAATAATCGGATCACCGCCGATACCGACGATGGTACTCTGCCCAAGACCAATGCGTGTGAGCGCATCGACCGCTTCGTAGGTGAGCGTACCAGACTTACTGACTACACCAACGGGGCCGGGCCTTGCGATGTTCCCGGGGATAATGCCCACTTTCGCTGCGCCTGGGGTAAGCAGACCAGGGCAGTTGGGGCCAATCAGTCGCGAGCCACACTCCTGAACAAAGCGGTAGGTTGCAACCATATCGAGGGCAGGGATTCCCTCGGTGATACAGACCACCAGGGCAATCCCGGCAGCTGCAGCCTCACGGATAGCATCAGGGGCAAAGGCGGCTGGCACGTAGATCACCGAGACATTCGCCCCAGTCGCACCTACCGCCTCACGCGCCGTATTGAAGATGGGCACCCGACCATCAATGGCCTGCTGACCGCCACGACCGGGTACGACACCGGCGACAACGTTGGTGCCGTAGTTCATCATGGCACGGGTATGAAATTCGCCCTCTTTGCCGGTAATTCCCTGAACGAGAAGTCTGGTCTCTTGGTTAATCAGGATGCTCAACGTTTTCTCCGGTTTGATGGTGAGACTCGTAACCGAGTTACGTAGTTCGCCGCTTCTCGCGGCGGGAGGTGAAGCTGTCCGGGGGCCAAGCTCCGTCTGGGTGGCTCGGGAGAGTCGAGAGGGCATGACATGCCCAAGAAAAAAATCGCAACTCCTAGTAGCCAGGCGTGGGAGTTGATGGATCTGGTTCGATATGGTCCTGCTCGTGCATGATGGCGACCCCGGCACTGCTCCCGATACGGGTAGCACCGGCGGCTAGCATCGCGTGGGCATCGGCGAGGCGACGGACACCACCGGAGGCTTTGACGCCAAGGGTGGGGCCGACGATCTGGCGCATCAGGGCAATATCAGCGACTGTGGCGCCACCGCCGAGGAATCCGGTACTCGTTTTGACAAAGTCTGCGCCAGCACGTGCTGCGATCATACAAGCCGCAATCTTTTCACCCTCACTCAGCAGGGCGGTCTCAATAATTACCTTGACCAGCACGTGAGCAGCATGGGCAACTTGGACGACTGCAGCAATATCGCGAGCGACGGTGTGCCAATCACCAGCCTTCAGGTAGCCGATTGCCACGACCATATCCAACTCCTGAGCACCATCAGCAATTGCCTGGGTAGCCTCAGCAACCTTGGCACTGGTCGAGGTAGCGCCAAGGGGAAAGCCGATCACCGTACAGACGGCCACTGCGCTACCGGCAAGCTGCTGGGCACAGAGCCGGACGAAGGTTGGGTTGACACAGACACTGGCAAAGCCAAACTGGAGTGCTTCACTGCAGAGTGTCGCGATCTGGGCGGACGTTGCCTCTGGGCGCAGCAGTGTATGGTCGATCGTCGCAGCAAGGGGTACGGTAGCAGTCTCCACACCAGGGTGCACCAACTGGGGGGCTGTAGGGAGATCGCTGAGCGCGTCAAGCTGCTGCCTGATCTGCGCGATTAGCTCGGTTATCGACACTTCTCTACTCATCGGGGTGGTGTTAGGCCCAGGCGCGGCGGCACGGGCGTTATTGTAGCATAAGACAAGGTAAGGGCTTGCGGCACAGGGAGGGGTTCGGTTTTGGCTGCGCCGATGGTGACGTCTGGCGGTGGCAGGAAAACTGCCACTCCTAACTGGCCTGTTCCAACAGATAGAGGCCAACGGCTCCATCACGCGCAAAGGCGGTGATCTGGTAGCCCGTAGCAAAGGCAGGTTCAGCAACCGTGCGGACCTGGTAACTCCAGGCGCAGGCTCTAGCCGGGTCGACCGCCCGGAGTGCATCGAGATCGGACGGGATCTGCAATAAAAAAGCCTCACCGTGCGCTACGCTCTGTACGGGCTCTCGTGGATCGGGATTTACCAGGAGTGCCTGGGCGCGTAGGATGGTAGTGTTAGGGAGGAGAGCACTACCGGTACGCCGACTGGCAACTCGCTCGTCGCGTAGCCACCAGTCGACCTGAAAGCGATCACTGGGCAGTTCCGCTGTTGCTAGGTCAGGTTCGGGACCGTAGCAGTTACGGATGTAGGTGCGACAGACTGCACCAAGGCGGGTCATGTTGAGTTGCGCATTGCGGCTGAGGAGTGGTATGAAGGTCCAGGTCATGAGATCCAGCCCCTGGGCAAGGGCGTAGTCACGTTGGGCCCACTTGAGCTGAGCACCGATCCCCACATCACGGTAAGCGGGAAGGACGGCAGCCATGTGTGAGGTGTGTTTGAGGCGACCATCCCGGGTGCGACCGAGGAAGCCAAAGACGAAGCCAACCATAGGGCTGTCGGGCGTCGCATGGTCAAAAGCGCCCAGTACCAACCCGCCATTCTTCTGGATCGTGATGAGCAAATGGTCAGGGACGATGCCAAAACTCCCCCAGATAACCTCCTGGATCTTCTCGCATGCGGTGAACTCGTGAGCGGTGGTGAGCAGGCGAATCTCGATGGTCATGGTCTCTTCTCAACACTTTTGCTATCAGGTGGTCATATACAAGGTACACAACAGTACGACGCGTACCTGTAGGCACCAGGTTGGGTTTGGTGTGGAGGGCTTCGCCCTCCACATCTCCTACTACGTTGGGCGTACTAAACCCTACCGCGTGACCACGACACGGAGCTTACCGGTGGCATGGATTGAACAGAGGAGGTCGAAGGTTCCTGGACTTGTATAACGCTGCGTAAACTGCTGCCCAGGGGCGATGCGGTAGGGACCGATAGTGACCGGCTCACTATCATCATTGCGAATAACCAGGGTATCCTGCTCGCTCAGACGCAGATTGATCTGCTGCGGGAAGACAGGAGGCGCTGCACCAGCAGCCATGCGTGCAGCAGTTCCCGGCTCTACCCGGACCACCAGGCTCCGCTCCGCTTCCTGGCGCTGCTGCTGTAACCAGAGCAGGGTCAGGGTCAGACTGAGGAGGAGCAGCAGGCCAATCAGGCTGATCAGACGACGAGCACCATTAACCCCCATCAGAGCCACCTCGCTCACGGAGGAAGAAGCGGACGTCGCTCACGATATCGGTCACAGGCGTTCCATGGGCGAAGATGGCGCGCCAGCGCCCCGACGTATCGATGAGGTAGACAAAACCCGAGTGATCAATCGTGTAACCAAGGGCCGATCCAGGGAGATCGCGCCGCTCGGCAAAGACCCCATACTCCTTGAGAATTGGTGCCAGTATAGCCGAATCAGCGTACAGGCCAGTGAAGGTGGGATTGAAGGCCTGCACGTACAGTGCCAGCCGCTCCGGAGTGTCACGCTCCGGGTCGAGGGTGATCAGAGCGACCTGCAACTCGTTGGCTGCAGTGCCAAGTTCACGATACACTGCGGCGAGGTTGGCCAGTTCAGCTGGGCAGATATCGGGGCAGGAGGCGAAACCAAAGAAGAGGAGCACAACCTTCCCGCGCTGCTCGCTGAGCGTAAAGGGTTGACCGTTATGGTCGGTTAGGGTGAAATCGGGGGCGGGCAGGGCAGGATCAAGGATCGTACCCTTGAACTGCGGTTGTGTAGTACAGCCACCCAGGACCACGAGAATGGCAAAGAGGATGAGGAGGGAGAAGATGCGCGTCATCATGGCTTGCGCACCACGGCGGAAACCTCAACAGTGCCACTGCGCTCGAACGTGAGGGTGAGGCGTACCGTTTCGTCTGGCTTCAGATCACGCTTGAGACCGATGAGCATGATGTGGAAGCCACCCGGTTTCAATTCAACACCTCCCTGCGCCGGGATCTCGATCCGCTCTACTTGACGCATTCTCATCACTCCATTCTCGGTCGTGGACGTGTGTAGTTCCACTGCTTCGGCAAGATCCGTAACAGCGGCAGCGATGAGAAAGTCGGGCTCGGCACTGCTGTTGCGTATCGTCATGTAGCCAGCAGTTGTGGCGCTCATACTCATACTACTATGGCTGTCGCTACTCATAGAGTTGGTAGTCGCGCTCGCGCTTGCTGCGCGCACCCAGGGCTCGCTAATCGTGAGATTGCCGAGAGTTACTGCGGGTGCGGACTCGGGGCTGGCTGTGGGGGTGGTGGCACAGGCACTCAGGGCAAGTATGATGATCATCGTTGTGATCATAGCTAAAAGTCGGTACACTAGATTTACTCCTCTAAGAATGCAGGCGCACACTCCCACCACTCCTGTGGCGGGCGTGGAGCCCACAGTATGTGTTCGTATGGACACTTTACGCTATGACAGTTCTGCCACACAGGGTGTCGTGCCCACCTAGCGCGGTGGGGGCTCTGGTGGGGGTATAGCCTGAGCCGTGATAACAACGACTGGCAGGATAACGAGTGGTAGGATCAGCATGAGCGGCCAACTGACCGTACCCTCAGCCGTTGGTAGCGCTTGGATCAGGCCTTGGAAGAGGCTCGGACTGATCGGTGGCGGCAAATGTTCTGGCTGAACTAGGAGCAGATGGCCGCAAAGGAAGGGTGATGCGGCATTATTGGCAGGAAATGTGGGGAGCGAGCAGTGGAGAATGCAGACAAGCACAGCAGCGGGTAGTCCGGCTGAGAGGAGGAGCACGAGCCAAGAGGATCCCCCCGCTCGGCGTCTACGTTGTGGCTGTACCAGTAGCATAGCCGAATTATACCACTTGCTCAGCAAGCTCCGCCCTCCCCAGCCCGCTTGCCGGAGGTGTGGCGGGCAAAGCCCTCCACGAACAAACCAACCTGGCCCTGGTAGCGCTAGCGTGTGAAGTCGGCGCAGCCGAAATTGAACTATGCCCTACAGAAGGTTTGTACGACCGTGCACCAGATCTCTCCCCTTGTA
>CAIWUD010000224.1 GCA_903915775.1 uncultured Chloroflexota bacterium
ACATGGGCCACGGATCGTACCAGGAACCTCCCCCAGGCTCCCATGAACTGCTCTGCGGTAGTCCGAGCCTTGGCACGCTCGCACAGCGCATGGCGATGCACGGGAATGCCCGTTCTCGAACGAGTGAAACCCCCTGAGGGGGCAACTCCCCCGTGGGTGCCCTGTGCACTAGCTCAGGTGCGAGCCTGAACTGATGCCTGACGACCCACCACCGAACTGGGTTGGCGTACCGCCAGCGGCCGCTCTAAGGCGATCGCGCTCAGCACGACCATGGCGATCCAGACCAGATCGGCCATCAGGAGGTGCACGAGCTGCATCCAGACCGGTGCTTTGAGGCTCACATTGATCCCACCCAGTAAAATCTGGAGCAGGAAGAGCACACTCAGCCCCCAGGCGAGACGCCCTGCCACGGGGTTGTTACTGCGCGACTTCACCACCTGCGCGAGGTAGAGGGTGTAGAGACCGACTAGCACGCCAATGATCGGGTGAATGATCCGCATCTGCACCAGTGGGTGTGAATCGGCCGTGATCGCCTGGCCCACTCCACCGGGTAGCGCACCGTGCTGCAGCAGCGTATCCCCAAGGGCAGTGACCGCACCACTGGAACCGACCAGGATCGTACCCAACAATCCGAGTCCGAGGAGCCATGGGAGGCGACTGCCATGCCCCCGCAAACTGCTGGGGGCGCCACCAGAGGCCCACCAGGCGGTGAGGGTGAGAGCGCCGAGCAGCAGGAGCGTATTCACGAGGTGAAGAGCCATCATCGCTGCCCGATTGAGTGAGGTGTTCATCGCAACCAGTTCGAGGAGCACCAGCGCCGCCCCCAGCAGCGCTTCGATGATCATAAAGCCGGTAGCGATGAGGGCACCCCGCCGTACATGATGCCCCCGCGTATAGGCGCGGAAGGCCCAGATGAGCATGACCAGAACCCCAATCAGCGCTAGACCACTGGTCAGACGGTGGGTGAACTCGATCAGCATCTCACTACTCGGTGCACGGGGAATGACCTGACCGTCGCAGAGGGGCCAGTGGTCACCGCAGCCTGCCCCTGAACCTGTCGCCCGAACAAAAGCACCCCACAGAATAACGAGCAGATTATAGGCCACATTCGCCCAGGCAAAGGCAGCAAAGCGCTTGTTGAGCATCGTAGGCGCCCATGTTCTAGTGGTCAGTCTGACCATGTTGATGGATGTCCATGCGGCTACGCCGCCTACCACATTATACGCCATCGGCATGGCTCCATGTCGGCTATGCCAACTGGAGTTTTTTTGTGGAGCGCTTCGCCCTCCACACCTCCCATCGAACGGTCAAGTGAGCTTGATCCTACGCACAGGAGTTCGTAACTGTTCACCCTTCTCCCGGAGCGAGGGCGTCTCGCCCTCGTGGCGCCCCCCTGCACGGACACCCCCCGTGGTTGCCCTGTCGTCGGCTTACCCCAAACGTGAACAGGTACAGGAGTTGTTCAGCTTGCCAAAAAAAGGCACCTTATGCTACTATATGCCACGAGTGTCGAGATGATATGTCATAACGGTGCGCGTAGCTCCGCTGTCATATCAATTCCACCTGTTGCTCCCCGCACCAACCACCCCTTATTCCTCCCGGGTAGAGCTTTCAGGCTCAGCAGGTATGCTTCACCCTCTCACTCCCTCCGCGCATATCTGGTATAATCACTTCCAGTTTCAGGTGCTACTTTTCACAAACTTGCTCGCATGGTGGAGTGTGGGAGGGTGTCTCCTCCCCACGAATATGGTGTCGCAAAACCGCCGCTATGGTTGAACCATCTACTAGTCTGGTCGCTGCTGATGAGTGATATCACCCTCCACTCGACCGAGCGCGAGCTCGAAGCTGTCCGCGCCCGCTTGCAGGCTACCCGTGGGAAACAGTTCTGGCGCTCCCTTGATGAACTCGCCGATACCCCCGCCTTTCACGAACTGCTCCACCGCGAATTCCCTGCTGGAGCCGCCGAGCTCTCGGCCGACCCGGTGAACCGCCGGACATTCCTCAAACTGATGGGCGCCTCACTGGCTCTGGCTGGTCTCTCTGGTTGTACCGTTGCTATCCGTCAGCCTCAAGAGAAGGTAGCCCCCTACGCCCGCGCTCCCTACGATCAGCGCCCCGGCGTCCCGAACTTCTACGCCACGGCCCTCTCACGGGATGGGTTTGGGCTGGGTGTGGCGGTGAAGAGCTACGATGGCCGCCCGATTAAGGTTGAAGGCAACCCCAACCATCCCGCGAGCCTCGGGGCTTCCGATCTCTTTGCCCAGGCTGAGATCCTCCAGATCTACGACCCCGCCCGTCCGGAGACCGTTCTACGGGCCGGTTCGATCAGCACCTGGGATCTCTTCGTGAACGCCTTTACACCGGTGATGCAGATCCAGCGGGCTCTGCAGGGGCAGGGGCTGCGTATCCTCACGCCAACGGTCACATCGCCAACCCTAGCTGCCCAGTTCAACGAACTGTTGACCGCCCTGCCAAATGCGCGCTGGGTACAGTACGATCCCGTGGGGCGCTCCAATACCTACGCCGGTACGCGGGAGGCGTTTGGAGAACCCCTCGAGCCACGCTACCGCTTCGATCAGGCGCGTACGATTGTGGCCCTCGACGCCGATTTTATGGCCGAAGGTCCGGGACGCGTACGCTATGCCCACGACTGGATCAAGGGGCGGCGGGTGCTCAAAGCGACCTCTACAGTCAGCCGGCTCTACGTTGCCGAGCCAGCCACTTCGAATACGGGCATTGTTGCCGATCACCGCCTACCAGTGAAGGCCGGTCTGGTCGCTAGCGTCGGTTTTGCGCTCGCTCAAGCCTTGGGGCTCCCCGGCCTGAATGGGGAAGTAAACCTCCCCCCCGCGGCCCGCGCCTTCGTCGAGGCCGCCGCTGCCGATCTGCGTGCTGCCGGTAGCGCTGGCCTGGTTCTGGTCGGTGAGACTCAACCACCCCAACTCCACGCCCTGGCCCATGCTATCAACCTCGCCCTGGGGGCCGTTGGTACCAGCGTCGAGTATAGCGACCCCGTTGCCGTCAACCCGGTCGAGCAGACCGCCACCCTGCGCGAACTGATCGATGAGTTGAACCGTGACCAGGTTGAACTCCTCGTGGTCATCGATACCAACCCGGCCTACCATACCCCTGCCGACCTGAATGCGGCCGCTGCACTGAGCCGGGCCCGCTTCAAGATCGTGCTCAATGCCTACGTTGACGAGACGGCAGAGCTCGCCGACTGGTTCGTCCCCCTCAGCCACCCCCTCGAGAGTTGGGGTGATGTGCGCGCCTTCGATGGTAGCGCCACAATTGTGCAGCCCCTGATCGAACCACTCTACGGTGGACGCAGCCCCCTTGAGCTCCTCTCGCTTATGCTTGGCCAGACCGGCCAGACTCCCTTTGGCCTGGTCACTGCCTATTGGGGGAGCGTGACCGGTTTGACTGACGAAGCGCTCAGCAACTTTGTGAAGGGTAGTCTAAACCGCGGTGTGGTTCCCGACACTAGCCTGCCCCCGCGTACCGTCTCCCTGCGTCCCGGGATCAACTTCAACGCCCCTCTGCCCCCCGCTGATGGCCTCGAACTCGTCTTCCGTCCCGATGGCACCATCTATGATGGGCGCTACGCGAACAACGGTTGGCTCCAGGAGCTACCCAAGCCTGTTACGCAGTTGACCTGGGATAACGCCGCCCTGGTGAGCCCTGCCACCGCGATCCGGCTCCTTAATCTTCCCTTCGATCTGGCTAGTCTCTCGGGTCTCGATACGATCGCTGCCCAGCGTAACCTGGAGCAACTGACACGCCAGAATGGCGCAATGGTCGAACTTCGCTACCAGGGTCGTACACTCCAGGTGCCGATCTGGATCGTCCCCGGCCATGCCGAGGATACGGTCACCCTCAGTCTGGGCTATGGGCGTGGCGAGCAGGCGGGCCCAGTCGCTGCCGGAACCGGCTTCAATGCCTATAGCCTGCGCACTAGTGGCACACCATGGTTCGATGCTGGTCTTGAGACGGTCACGACAGGCGAGAGCTACCAACTGGTCAGTACGCAGAACCATTGGACCCTTGAGGGTCGATCGATTGTCCGTGTTGGTGAGTTCACCCGCTTCAAGGAAGATCCCAAGTATATCGCCCACGAGATCTACCTCGAAGAGTATGGGAAAGAGGTTCCCGGCCCCGGTACCGACGGCTACCAGAGCCTTGTTCCCGATACGCTACCCGGTTACGACTACCGTGTAGGCAATCAGTGGGGCATGAGCATTGACCTAACTGCTTGCATGGGCTGCAACGCCTGCGTGGTTGCCTGTCAGGCAGAGAATAACATCCCCATTGTCGGGAAGAGCCAGGTTGCGGTTGGTCGTGAGATGCACTGGATCCGCATTGATCGCTACTTCGCGGGGAGTAACTTCGACAATCCGGAAACCTACCTCATGCCGATGCTCTGCCAGCATTGTGAAAAAGCCCCCTGTGAGGTGGTCTGTCCCGTGGCCGCAACGGTTCACGACGCCGAGGGGCTGAACAACATGATCTACAACCGCTGCGTCGGTACCAAGTACTGCTCCAACAACTGCCCCTACAAGGTACGTCGCTTCAACTTCTTCCAGTACACCAACCTGGATGACCAGAGCCTGCGTTTGGGTCGCAACCCCGACGTAACGGTACGTAACCGTGGCGTGATGGAGAAGTGCAGCTACTGCATCCAGCGTATTGCCGCGGTGCGTATCAAAGCTAAGGTAGAGGGCAACCGACCAATTGCTGATGGCGAAGTGTTAACTGCGTGTGCTCAAGCCTGTCCAACCCAGGCGATCACCTTTGGTGATATTAATAATCCTCAGTCGCTCGTAAAGAAGCGCAAGGATGAGCCCCATAGCTACAGTCCGCTCGGCGTACTGAACACGAAGCCTCGTACCACCTACCTTGCTCGGGTGCGTAACCCCAACCCCGATCTGACTGAGGTTGAGGGGTAACGGCATCGTGAGCCGTGGTGAGGCAGAACCCCAAACACTATCCGGAGGGCGCCGGGGAGGCAGGGCTTCCCCAGAGCGAGTCAACCTACTAGAAACGAGCGAGCGCATGAGCCAAAGGCCTCGGCTACACCTGCTCCGCCTGGCGTGGCTGCCACTATGTCTCCTCCTGACCGCCTGTCACGTTGACATGTACGACCAGCCCAGGTACACAGCCAACCAGCCGAGCGAATTATTCGCTGATGGTCGTGCGATGCGCCCGCCTCCGGCCAACACGGTAGCCATGGGCAGCTTCGACGACCAGTCCGCCATGTTCACCGGTAGGCTCAATGGTGAACTAGCTGTTGAGTTACCGATGGAGTTGACAGCCGAACTGCTGGAGCGCGGCCAGACTCGGTACAACGCCTTCTGTGCGCCATGCCACGGCCAGACCGGCGAGGGTAATGGGGTCGCTGCCTACCGTGGCGGTCTGACCGTCCCGACGCTGCACAACGATCGGCTGCGTACCGTAGCGATTGGCTACTACTTCGACGTCATTACCAATGGTATCAACCGCATGTATAGCTATGCCAACCGTATCCCTGCTGAGGATCGTTGGGCCGTTGCTGCCTACGTGCGAGCCCTCCAACTCAGTCAGCATGCCAACGCCGATGATCTCAACCCTGAAGAGCGCCAGCAGCTGCCGTAGAGAGTGAAACCTGCAATGTCTGCACAGATCTTTCCACGCAACGCCAATGCGATTGCCATCATCAGCATCGTCGGCCTGCTGCTGCTTATTGGTGGGATAGTTGCAGCACTTGTCGGCGTCTACCTCTCACCCTGGTATACCGAGGTAGGGAATGCCAAAGCCCAGCCCGTGCCCTTTAGCCACAAGCACCACGTCGACCAGTTGAAAATTGATTGTCGCTACTGCCACGCCACGGTTGAGCAGGTGGCCCACGCCGGTTTTCCCTCAACGGACACCTGCATGTCCTGCCACTCGCAGATCTGGACGAACAGTCCGCTGCTTAAGCCGGTTCGTGACAGCTACCAGAGTGGTGAACCAGTGGTCTGGAATCGCATCTACGATCTGCCCGACTTCGTCTACTTCAACCATAGCGTCCACGTAGCGAAGGGGATCGGCTGTGCTTCGTGCCATGCCGGTACCAACGAGCAGAATCTCACCGCCAAGGCCCAGGCTCTCTGGATGGGCTGGTGTCTGGGTTGCCACCGCAATCCAGAAGAGTTCGTTCGTCCCCGCGAAGAGGTCTTCAACATGAACTTCGATACCAGTTCACTCACCCTGGATCAGCGGGTGAGCCTGGTCGAAGAGTATCAGATCCCAACTGATGGGCGCTTGACCAACTGCTACATCTGCCATCGCTAGGGAGTGGCAGATGCCTCCGCTGCGGATGGCAGTGAACCGCGCACATCGATTACGTAAACCTTCTCGAAACCGCTAGATCTGGAGTAGCTGATGAGTAGTTCCCACCAGAGTCATGAGGGTGCTTCACCTGAGAGTGTTGCCTCAGGCTTTGAGGTGGGTGACTGGAAGTGGCGCCCGGTGATCGTGCTGCTGGCTGCGACCTTCGTCACCCTCCTCGTCGCCTACATCGCCATGGCTGCCCTCGTCGCGATCAGCAGGAGTGGCCTGGCCGACAGTAGCCACGAACTGACCACCCAGGATCCGGCGCTCTTGCCACCTGGCCCGCTCATCGAGCAGAATCCCAACGCTATAGGCGATCGTATGCTTACCAGCGCGCACGAGCAACTCGAGAGCTACGGTTGGGCCGACCGTCGCGCTGGATTAGCCCATATTCCTATCGAGCGTGCCAAGGAGTTGCTCCTTGAGCAGGGCGTGAACCCCTTTGCCACCGATTAGGTATGGTTCACCGAAGGGGTGGAGGGCTTCGCCCTCCACAGACTGGTAGCGCCAGACTATCCTTCGGGAGGTGCGGAGGGCAAGGCCCTCCACAAAAAACTCACCCAGCCTTGATAGCGCCAGACGGTACATGCTGGCGCAGCCAACACTACACCAGACCCTAGGACCGGGTCGGAAACCGATACCTATGCTACGAACACTGTTCATGCTCCTCCTTGGCTTGGCGCTGCTGCCAGTGGCCAGCCCTGCCTTTGCCCAGGAGAGCCAACCACACCACCCAACGGATGGTGTCTCGTTCCAACAGCGCCTTGGTGAGCAGGTACCACTGGATCTCCCCTTTCGCGATGATCAGGGGGCTGCCGTCACCCTGGGTGACTACTTTGGGACGCAGCCGGTGATCCTGCTGCTCAGCTACTACGAGTGCCCCATGCTCTGCCCCCTCGTGCGTGATGGCCTGGTGCGCGGTCTGAACGATGTACGCCTGACCGTAGGCACGGATTTCAGCGTCGTCAACGTGAGTATCGACCCGGCTGAAACCCCCATGAATGCGGCAAGCGCCAAAGCGCTGACGCTCACGCGCTACAATCGCCCCGAGCGTGCTGATGGTTGGCACTTCCTGACGGGGACGCAGGAGAGTATTCAGCGGCTGGCTGATGCCGTTGGCTTCCACTACTTCTACGACGAGACCATCGACCAGTACGCCCACGCCGCTGGTATACTGGTTCTGACCCCCCGCGGTGAGCTGGCGCGCTACTTCTATGGTATTGAGTTTAACGCGAGTGACGTGCGCCTCGGCCTGGTTGAGGCTTCAGGAAACCGTATTGGCAGCCCTGTGGATCAACTCCTGCTCCTTTGCTACCACTTTGACCCGGCCACCGGACGCTATACGGGTCTGGTAATGACGATCGTCCGCGTCGCTGGGATCATCACGGTCATCACGATCGCTGGGGCTGTTTGGATGATGAGCCGCTGGCCACGTCGACCGGGTGCACCACCAACTGGTCCGGTCGGGGCTCTCGGGTAGGGCATGGTGCTATTTCGGCTAGGTTGGTGGTGCCATCTGACACTACCAGGGTTGGGTCGGTTCTTTTGTGGAGAGCTCTACCTCGAGGGGTATACCTCCAAGCTCAAGGCTGCGGGGGAATCTTCCCCCAAGATGCACGGCGGCTTCGTCCGCCCCGGATAGGAAACTGTATGCGCGACTTCCCCCTGTTCCCGCAGCAGGCCTCGACCTTTGCAGGTCCAATCGATACGCTCTACGGGGTTCTCGTACTGCTCAGTCTGATCTTCGGTGGGGTGTTGCCCTTCATCATCCTCTACCTGATGGTGCGCTACCACCGTAGCCAGAAGGCCGATCGGGCGAATGCCCCCCATGGCAGCATCCCCCTGGAGTTGACCTGGACCGTCATCCCGCTGATTCTGGTCATGGGGGTCTTCTTCTGGGGTGCCTTTCTCTACATCCAGATGCGTACCCCTCCTCAGCGTACGCTGGAGATCTACGTGATCGGTAAGCAGTGGATGTGGCATACCCAGCATCCGAACGGGAAGCGTGAGAATAACGAGCTACACGTTCCTGTTGGGCAGCCGGTTAAGTTGATCATGACCTCGCAGGATGTCATCCACAGCTTCTTTATTCCGGCATTCCGGGTCAAACAGGATGTCGTACCCGGCCGCTACACCACGATGTGGTTCGAGGCCACGCAGGAGGGTGAGTTTCACCTCTTCTGCGCTGAGTATTGTGGCACTGAGCACTCGCTGATGGGTGGTCGAGTAGTCGCAATGAGCCTATCAGACTACGAGCGCTGGCTTGCGACCCCAGGTGAGGTCATTCTGCCCGATGGCAGTTCGGGTGTAGTGAGTGTTGCACCAATGGCCGCCATGGGCGATCCAATGGCGCTGGTGGGTGGTCAACTCTTCAGTAACCTTGGCTGCGCCGGCTGCCACCGTGACGACGGTGCCGGTGTTGGGCCAAGCCTCGTGGGCCTCTATGGGAACCAGGAGAAGCTGGCCGACGGGAGCACGATCCTGGCCGATGAGAACTACCTGCGTGAGTCGATCCTCAACCCAGGGGCCAAGATTGTCGCTGGCTACGCAAATGTGATGCCATCCTACGATGGCCAGGTGAGCGAAGATCAGCTCAACCAGCTGATCGCCTATATCAAATCGCTCTCCGATGCGGGTTCGAGTGGTAACTAGCCTGAAGCATGCTTCAAGCCAACCTGACACGCTCACGGGAGGCGTGGAGGGCTACGCCCTCCACAAAAGAACCCAACCCAGCCTTGGTGCCGCCAGAGTGTCAGGTCGGCGCAGCCGAAATTGAACCATGCCTACGTGAGAGAACCCAGTTCCGTCGCCTCTACTATCAGTCTGCACGAACCGGTACCAGTCGTGCTACGAGGGGAATGATCCATGGCAACAACAGCGCTTCCTGGGCGCGGCTACCTTGAAGATGATACTCCCACCGTCTGGTCATGGGTCAAGGCCTGGCTCTTGACGGTCGACCACAAGCGGATTGCCATCCTCTACCTGCTCAGTATCAACTTCTTCTTCCTGCTAGGTGGCCTCGCCGCAACCGTGGTACGGATCGAACTGGTGACGCCTCAGGGCGACCTGCTCTCTTCCGACCTCTACAACCGCGCCTTCACCCTGCACGGGATCATCATGGTTTTCTTCTTCCTGATCCCGGTTATTCCAGCAGTGTTGGGCAACTTCCTCGTGCCACTGATGATCGGTGCGCGTGACTTGGCCTTCCCGCGCCTCAACCTCCTCAGCTGGTACCTCTACATGGCGGGCGGAATCTTCGCCCTCTCAGCCGCCGTCTTCGGCGGAGTGGATACGGGCTGGACCTTCTATACACCCTTCAGCTCGACCTACGCTAACTCGAATGTGATCCTGACCATCGCCGGCGCGTTCATTATGGGCTTCTCCTCCATCGCGACCGGCCTGAACTTCATCGTCACCATCCACACCATGCGCGCGCCCGGGATGACCTGGTTTCGCCTACCGCTCTTCATCTGGGCGAGCTACGCAACCAGCCTGATCATCGTACTGGCGACGCCAGTGGTTGGTATTACCCTCCTGCTCCTGGCGATCGAGCGCCTCTGGGGTGTGGGCATCTTCGATCCCGCTCTTGGCGGTGATCCGGTGCTCTTCCAGCACCTCTTCTGGTTCTACTCCCACCCAGCGGTCTATATCATGATCCTGCCGGGCTTCGGCGTCATCTCTGAACTGATCGCCACCTTCTCGCGCAGGCGCATCTTTGGCTACGAGTTCATCGCTTTTTCGAGCATGGCGATTGCCCTCCTAGGCTTCCTGGTCTGGGGTCACCACATGTTCGTCAGCAGCCAGTCGGTCTACGCCGGTCTGGTCTTCAGCTTTATTACCATGCTGGTAGCTATTCCCTCGGCGATTAAGGTCTTCAACTGGACGGCCACGCTCTACAAGGGTTCCATCAGCTACCGCACCCCCATGCTCTACGCCCTTGGATTTATTGGTCTCTTCGTCATCGGTGGCCTGACAGGGATCTTCCTGGGTGTGGTCGCCATCGACATCCATGTCACCGATACCTACTTTGTCGTTGCGCATTTCCACTACGTGATGGTTGGTGGCACGATCATGGCCTACCTGGGCGGACTGCACTTCTGGTGGCCAAAGATGACTGGCCGTATGTACAATGAGGTCTGGGGTGGCATCTCAGCGCTGGTCATCTTTGTCGGCTTCAACATGACCTTCTTCCCCCAGTTTGTCCTCGGCTACTTGGGCATGCCCCGACGCTACCATGTCTATCCGCAGGAGTTTCAAGTCCTGCACGTGCTCTCTTCGTCGGGCGCGACGGTGTTAGCGATCGGCTTCATTGTCCCCATTATCTACCTCATGTTCTCACTCTGGAAGGGGAAGCCGGCTGGCAACAATCCCTGGGAGGCCACCGGCCTTGAGTGGCAGGTCTCCTCACCGCCGCCGACCCATAACTTCACACGGATCCCGGTTGTGACCAGTGAGGCCTACGCCTTCCCGCCCGAGGCCGCTGAGCGCGATGCCGCCAGTTGGCGCCCTGGCAGTCCACTCTAGGAGGAGCACTCTTTTGGCGACAACGACCCAAACGACCAGCGCCCATCATGGTGACCATGGCCATGCTGCTCACGGCCCTGAGCTCCAGCACCATTTTGAGACCCCGGCTCAGCAGAAAGAGGCCGCGACCCTGGGTATGTGGGCCTTTCTGGTGACTGAGGTCATGCTCTTCGGCGGGATCTTCCTGGCGTATGCGGTCTACCGCTGGGCCTTTCCCGACGTTTGGGCTGAAGCAGCGCACCATCTAAACACACCCCTTGGTACGGTGAATACGGTGGTACTGCTCGTCAGTTCGCTCACCGTAGCCCTAGCGGTCAACGCCGCTGAGCATGGTCGACGCACCCGCTTGCTGCAACTACTCGGTGTGACGCTCGTACTGGGGGTCGCCTTCTTGGGTATTAAGGCCTTTGAGTATAGTGAGAAGTTTGCCCACTGTGCCGGCTACAAGACGCCTATCGCCTGGGCCACTGGCGGCGAACTCCTCGGAGAGCAGGAGTGCCTGGTACCGGGACGGGCCTTCGCCTTCCCTGCGGAACATGGTGCGGCAACGGAGGAGCACGCGTCAACGAATAAGACGCCACACCAGCTCTTCTACCTGCTCTACTTCATCGCTACTGGCCTGCACGCCGTTCACATGCTGATCGGCCTCACCATTGTCTCTATTCTCACTTTCCTGGCCTGGCGAGGCTTCTTTACGCCGACCTACTTCACGCCGGTTGAGATTGGTGGGCTCTACTGGCACCTGATCGATGTGGTCTGGGTCTTCCTGTTCCCGCTGTTTTACCTGGTCCATTGAGAGGGGCTGGGGCTTGGTCCCAAAGGGGGGGGTGGAGGGCGAAGCCCTCCACAGAAAAATAAAACCCGGCCTTGATAGCGCCAGCGTATCATGTTGGCGCAGCCGAGCTTGAAACACACCTCATTCAGACAGAAGAGCTGAACAATGGCAACTTCGAAGCATGATACACCAGGTGACGCACACGGTCACCAGGAGCCGGCCCACTACGATGGTCATGCCCATGGCCACATCAGTGTCGCCACCTACTACCGCGTCTTTGGCGCTCTGATGCTACTCATGTTCTTGACGGTAGGAGCCTGGTGGCTTGAGGGAGTCGTAGCGATCCCTCGCCTCCTCGGCGTGATCGTCGCACTCACGATCGCTTCAACCAAAACGCTGCTGATTGTGCTCTTCTTCATGCACATCAAAGTCAGTAGTCGGATGAGTCAACTCTACGCTGCGGCTTCGCTGGTGGGGTTGCTCATGCTCTTCATCGTCATCATGGGCGACTACTTTGCCCGTGGCTGGCCGCCCCAGCTGGGTCCGCTCCCCTGAGATCGCCCCACTCCCTAGGCCACGATCATGCCATCGCGGAGGGTAATCGTGCGATCGGCATAGCCAGCAATGCCGGGATCATGGGTTACGAGTAGCAGAGTAAGCCCCTCCTCGCGTACCAGCTTCTGCAGAAGGGCCATAATCTCAGCACCGGTATGGCTATCGAGGTTACCCGTTGGCTCGTCAGCGAGGAGAAGCCGTGGGCGATTGGCTAGAGCGCGAGCGATAGCCACCCGTTGCTGTTCGCCACCACTCAACTCGCTCGGGCGATGTTCCGCACGATGGGCCAGACCTAGCTGCCCCAGGATGCTCAGGGCACGGGCCTTACGTTCGGCCAGCGGCATGCCAGCCAGCATCAGCGGAACAGCAACATTCTCCCAGGCACGCTTGATCGGCAGCAGGTTGAAGTTCTGGAAGACAAAGCCGAGCGTATCACGGCGATAGCGGACGAGTTGGCGATCGCTGCTGCGACCCAACTCGAGCCCATTCACCGTGATACGACCGGCTGTCGGGCGTACGAGCCCGCCAATCAGGTGGAGGAGGGTTGATTTACCACTGCCGCTCGGGCCCACTAGGGCAACAAACTCGCCCGGCAGAATGGTGAGCTCGACGCCACGCAGGGCATGAACATCCGTTTTGCCCATCTGGTAGCGTCGGGCCAAACCCTCAGCGTGAATCAACGCTTCGCTCATGAGACCCTCAATACGACTCTGCTGTACGGGACAGGGCCCGAGTAGCTAGCGGGGCCAGGGTTGGTTTTTTTGTGGAGGGCGCAGCCCTCCACACCTCCCGCATGCTCATCACGCAAACCTGGGATTACCGAGCGCCTACTTGGTATCGTTGGGAACTGGTCGCGCTGATCGGAACCATCCGTACCAGCTAGCGCAGTGCTGCAGCTACCTGCAGGGCCTCCTCGCCAGAGAGCGTACCGGTAACGATATAGTAGACCCGCTGATCCTCCCAGCGTAGCATGCTCCCCTGACCATTCGCGCCCGTAATCAGGGTTGCGGGGCGTCCATTGACCTTCACCGACTCCTGCTTACTATCAACCGGTGGTTCGCGATCGCGCCCCAGATCCTCACGGCTCTGCACGATACTCAGGCGCATCCCACTACCGACATAGTTCAGGATCACCGTACTCGTATCGAGCAGCCGCACTTCGACCAGGCTCAGTCCGGTCGGCAGGTAGCCAGGCTCACGGAGGCTAAAATCGACCGCAGCACGAGCCTCTGCCAGGTTTGCGGCGGCGCGATCGCGCATCTGCTCA